>JAOUFU010000214.1 GCA_029858035.1 Phycisphaerae bacterium | reverse complement strand
TTCTTTGAAGACGATATGGAAAAGATAGTGCGCACCGCTCTCGAATCCATCCCTCTAAACAGTCAATATGCCGAATGTATCCGGGATGTGCTTGCCTGGTATAAGCAGAATCCAAATGACTGGGAGAAAACCTGGCAGCTCATAAATGAAAAGTACCAGCTTAATCCAGATTACCGGCGGTTCTCCTGCGGGGGCGCTGAAAGCAATTACAATATTGACGCGAAAATCAACGGTGCTTATATCGTGATGGGTCTGCTTTATGGTCAGGGCGACCCCGACAAGACAATTATCATCTCGACCCGCTGCGGTCAGGATTCCGATTGTAATCCGTCGAACTCCGGCGGGGTGCTGTTTACGACTATCGGCTTTAAGAATCTGCCTGATAAGTTCAAATCGGCTTTGAATCCTGAAGGCAAGTTCAGCCACACGCCGTACAACTTCCCGATGCTTGTTAATGTGTGTGAACAACTTGCCCGTAAGGCGGTCAAGCATGCCGGCGGACGAGTGGAAAAGAATAAGGAAGGAAAGGAAGTTCTTGTTATCCCGGTGCGAAAGGCAAAGCCAGGTAAACTGGAGCAGTGCTGGGAACCCGGCCCGGTCGCAAACAGCAAGTTCAGCAAAAAAGAAATTGCGCAGATCAAAGTCGTCAACAAATAAAATATGTTGTTATCCATTATTTGCAGGGCGGCGGTGGGTTCTGTCCCGCCGACGCCTTTTTATAACTCTTCGATCATATTGACAAACACTTTCAATTATGGTATGCTGTTGTCAAAAGATTACAGGCTCTATTAATACATAAAGGGGATATTGAAAATGTCAAAAGACCTGAATCGTCGTGATTTTTTGAAGAAAAGTATCGTTAGCTCCGCGGTCGCTGCATCGGCTTTGAGCCTTGAGGAAAAAACCCTGTTAGCGGCAGCGAAAAAACCGGCCAAACAAACCGGAGATGCTGTTAAAGGCATGCCGACGGGTAAAATCGGTAAGGTGAAAATCAGCCGGCTTATCTGCGGCGGCAACCTTACCAACGGCTATGCGCACAGCAGGGATCTGACCTACGTATCTGATTTATTAAAGCACTATTTCACTGATGAAAAGGTGATGGAGACCTACGAGATAAGTGAGGAAAACGGGATCAATACCGTTATTGCCAACGTCCGCGGCGGCAAAGGCGATAGCATGGTTGAAAATACCGTCAGAATCTTCAGGAAATACTGGGACGAAAGAGGAGGCCAGATCCAGTGGATTGCACAAACGAATCCCCAGACAGATGATATAACGACAAGCATAAAAAAGGCCGTCGACACCGGTGCGGTCGGGGCATTTGTACAGGGCGGCGTTGCGGATAATTTCGTCAGAAACGGCCAGGTTGAGGTGATTGCCAAAGCTGTGGCGTTTATCAAGCAAAACGGACTCATCGCCGGCGTCGGGGGACATAACCTCAATACTCCTATGACCTGCGAGAAAGAAGGGGTAGAGGCCGACTTTTATATGAAGACATTTCACAGCACGAATTACTGGTCTTCGCGCCGGCCGAACCAGACGCAGGATGTCATCGATAACGGCGCAGCGGACAACTTCTGGGACAAGGAACCGGAAAAGACCATGGAATTTATGAGCCAGGTCAAGAAGCCGTGGATTGCTTATAAGGTCTTGGCCGCTGGTGGCATCCATCCAAGAGACGGCTTCAAGTACGCCTTTGAAAACGGCGCTGACTTCATCTGCGTGGGGATGTTTGACTTTCAGATTCGGGAAGATGTAATCATCGCAAAAAATACCTTGAAGAATATTAATAGAACCCGCCCCTGGCTCGCCTGAGAGGCAATATACAAAAGCTTCATTTTTCTAACGGGACATGAACAGACTTGCCCTTTTCCTTAATCTTTTTAAAGCGATCCCACCACCAATCTATGAAAAGAGCGAAGCATCTCATATATAAGAGAAGGCACATTATACAGAAACCTATTCCCAATGCAGCCTGAAGCTGTAAAGTATTTGTATGTAAGTTCTTTATCAGAGAAAGGAAATGACTAGAAACGTTATCACAAAAAAAAGTGAAAATTAATGTATTTATAAGTGCTCCAACAGTTAATATTAGAAGTTTTTTTCGATATTTTGACATTCTTAAACATATCTTTTCTGTCGCTCTATTGCTAAGCACAAAAAACACACCAACTATTAGAGACCAGGGCCATGACAATTCTAAAAATGGAAGTCCGATTTCAATACTTAATACAAACGCTACAGGACTTGGTAATAATTTACGTATCATGACATAGCCTTTTTAATAAACTTTATTCAATACACTCTAAGGGGCTTTGGAGAATTAATTTCTTTTCCTATCTTTTGTCCATCCTACCCAACTTAAAGAATATGGTATACCCAAAAAAAGCATGCGCCATAAAACCATCGTCAGTAAAAAAAGCGGCACGAATAAAATAGCAGCTTTAATGTTTTCATAGTCAATAAATTCATTCTCTGTACCCTTATGCTGAACATATGTGCCATGAAATAACACTCCGATAGCAATTATTATCGTATTCACAAGTGAAAAGATGACTAATATGAGTGCTTTTTCAAATATTTTAGATTTCAACTTATAATACTTTACTGCCAACTCATTGGCTATTGAGAATGCGATTCCTGTAAATAATGAAAGAGGCCATGAAAATATTGCAAAAGGAATGCCAATTTCAAGCCTTAATGCTAAAGAGATAAGATCCATCGAATATCTCCTGCGTTATAAAATTACGCTCGTCTGCAATGTGATATAGAAACTTCATAATCATTTCTCCCGTGTGTGCAACTTGTTGCACACGCGGAATTTCGATTTACATATCATCCTTCTTTTCTGTTGGGTTCTTGTCTCTTAAGGCAAGAACCAATCCCACGGTAGTCAGGCCGATCACGGCCTGCTGAACATAAAAATAAGTGTGATTTCTAATCACGAAAGCCCTTGAGTTGTTCAGGATAAACCACCGGCGGGGCAAGGGATTTGTGCCCGACCCGGCCGATACCCAGCAGCGCGGGAAAAGGCCCAGCACGGCAAATAAAGCTGTCCCCACAAAAAGACATATCTTTTGTCTCTTGTTCATAATCCAAATCCCCCTATTCCAGTTTATCATAGCTTTGTCCTTTTATCAGATTTGTGACCCGCTCATTTCATCCCACCATTATACCGAGTGCCCGTATCAACAACAATATTTTACCCTGAATTCCTGCATCCGTGAAAAACCGCGTTTTGCCCCTCCAAACCCGCCCCGCCCTTCCAAATTCTTAATTCCCTGGCCCGTTAGAAGTAAGGCTTATCAGCCTTGTTCACTTTCTAACCGGTCTAACTGCTAAATTCCTCTATCTTTCATATTTGCCGCTGATTACGTATGTTTGCCCTTGACTTTTGGCTTGATACTAATACAATTTAAGCTGGTTGAATGTTGGAGGCAGGGTGATATATGCGACACTATAATGAGGATTTCGTTAAATTTCACGAGAAGATATAGGCACGTAAATTTTGCGACGCAAAATTCAACAATCTTTTGAAAGGGTGAAAGAATGGAAACAAAACAGAAAAAAACAAAAGTAGTCATTAGTTTGCTGGCTTTGGGCTTGATGTTCTGTTTGGCAGAGGTCAGCGAGGCAGCACCGATGGGCACGGCCTGGACCTATCAGGGCCGGCTGATGGATGCCAACGGTCCGGCGGACGGGCAGTACGACTTTGAATTCAGGCTCTTCGCACACCCAACCCTTAACAGCTTTCAAGTAGGAGGGACTATTGACATAAACGACCTTGATGTAATCGACGGCTACTTCACGGTATTATTGGATTTCGGAAACAAGGCGTTTACCGGTGATGCGAGGTGGCTGGAGATTGGTGTCCGGCCGGGTGACAGCGAAGAACGCTGCACTATCCTGAGCCCCCGGCATGAGGTGACTCCGACGCCTTATGCCATTTATGCCGAGAACACCGGCAATGACAATGACTGGATGGTCAGTGACAGCAACATGTATTCAATCCCGACCGGTTATATAGGTATTGGGACAACGACGCCCATCTCCAAGTTAGAAGTGGTGTCCACCGAAAGCCATCACGGAATCCGCTCGACCGTTCCATATATCGCTGTTTACGGCCACCGTACGGGTGTAACCGGGACATGGCCGGGCGTCCACGGTGAATGCGACTCGAACTCGATCAATACTTCGGGAGTGCGCGGCGTTATCACCAGTACAACGCCCGGCACCAACTCGGCTGGTGTCCGCGGTACCAACAATGGCACCGGAGATAAAGGTGCCGGCGTTTACGGCTGGCACGCCGGCGATGGTTACGGCGTCTACGGCGACACCGGGGGAGATGGCATCGGTGTGTATGGTATTCACAGCTCTTCCACCGGCACAGAGCCCGGAGTCAAGGGTGTAACAAACACCACTTCTTCTTATTGTAGCGCTATCCTCGGAGAGGCAACAGCCTCCTCCGGCACCACCTATGGCGTACGCGGCCTGAGCTACAGCAACAGTGGCATGGGCGTGGTCGGAAGGACCTTCGCCGCATCGGGCACTACTACTGGAGTATACGGCCAGAGCGATAGCATTGACGGTACTGGTGTTATGGGTTGGGCCGCCAATGGATCGGGAACCAACTATGGAGGCTATTTCCAGGTCGCCAGTGCTAACGGAACAGGGGTGTTTGCTTTTCATGATTCCGGCAGTGGCACGGCTCCGGCGGTCATGGCCAGAAACGACTCGGCCTCGGCTAATGCCTATTCGGTACATGGGCGCTTGAATAACACATCCCCCGGTTCGATGTCGGCCGGTGTTTGCGGAGAGAACCTTGGCACGGGCGGCAATGGTATTGGAGTGTATGGAGTCCAAAACGGTACCGGCTGGGGCGTTTACGGAAAATGCATTGCCGGTACCGGCGTCAGAGCATGGGGTGGCTATTACGGTGTTTATAGTGTTGGCAGTATCTTTACGACCGGTACCTACGATTCATCCTCTGATTCCCGTTTTAAGGAAGACGTGGAACCACTAAGGGATTCACTGAACAAAATCCTGAAGCTGCGTGGAATTGAGTTTAGCTGGAAGCGAGATGAATACCCGGAACATAATTTCAGTGAAGACCGCCAGGTTGGTCTAATCGCACAGGAAGTCGCAGCGGTCCTTCCTGAGGTCGTCAACAAAAGCAACGACGAGGAAGGATTTTATTCGGTAAGTTACGGCCGTATCGTGCCCGTACTGGTTGAGGCCATCAAAGAATTAAAAGCTGAAAACGAGTTATTGAAAACTCAGCTAATAGCGGAAAACCTGTCCTTGAAACAAAGACTTGAAGTTTTGGAAAGAAGGATGGATGAGCACCAGTTCACCGTTACGAAGGAGGTGCAATAATGAAGGTTCTTAACCAAACTGTATTAAACAAGCAAAGTATTCTGGCGGCATTATTGGTACTGGGATTAATTGTGTCCTCATCGTGGGGCCAATATCAAATAAGTTGGTATACCGTTGACGGAGGTGGCGGCGCAAGCAGCGGCGGAGATTTTACTCTGACCGGCACCATTGGTCAGCCGGATGCGGCTTATTCTGCCGGTGGTAACTATGAGCTATTGGGCGGTTTCTGGCCCGGCGGGCCATTGTGCTTTGTTGACTTCGAGCACTTTGCAAGGTTCGCCCAATACTGGCTTGAAACAGGAACCGGACTACCGGCTGACCTATACGAGGATGAAGATGATATCGTCAACAAGCTTGATTTGAAAGTCTTTGTTGAAGAGTGGCTCTGCTACTGCCCGTCCGGCTGGCCGTTGAAATGAGAAGGGCAAAGCTGGGGCGGCATTGACAGGCAGAGAGGTTCGACCAATTGGGAGGCCGGTTCCTTTGGCTGCGCTCGGTATAATTTTTTTGAAAATAGTTAGGTTTTCATTGAACATTTAGACGGAATCTGGTATAATACAAACAGCCATAGAGATGGCAGTTTAGCGGAGAACCGCACGTCTTAGTATCAGCAGATACACGCAAAAAATCATCGTTCGTAAATAGTCTTGGAGCGAAACGGAAAACCCTTAGGGGAATTACCAATTATGAGCATCGAGAATCCAACTTTATTTCACTTTAGGCACTTTAGCTCACTCTTAGCTAACGAAATACGAAGTACGAAAGATTACGTACGAAAAAATAACCTTTTTATGCAAAACAAAGCCAATTTCCAAAAAGTCAAGTTTAACGTAAATAAAGTATTAACAAGGGATTACGACCAAATGGACACTTGGTCAATTAGGAAAACAAAGCCAATTAAAAGCCAATTCAAAGCCAATTCAAACCCAATCAAAGCCAATACAAACCCAAAACAAAGCCAAATCAAACCCAAACAAAGCCAAATCAAACCCAAACAAAGCCAATTTATTGTCTCTTATATTGTACTTTCACGAAGCCGGTTTTTGCGGTAGAATGGGTTGGTGATGAAAAATATATTATTGAGGTATGAAAAGAATGGAAACACAGAATAAAATCACAAGACGAAGGTTCCTTGGAAAGGTTGTCGGCGGCACAACCGCCGCTATTGTACTGCCCAATTTAACAGCGGCCGCCGAAAAATCACGTCCGGACAAATCTGACGGCACGCTGGCAAGGCGGGTCCTCGGCCGAACCAAGGAAAAGGTTACCATCCTCGGCCTTGGCACAGCTCCCGTGGGAGAAGGCCCAGTCGACGTCGAGGAAGGCATAAAGATATTCGGCGCAGCCATCGACCGCGGAGTCAACTATATCGACACGGCCAGGATTTACGGCAACGCCGAAGAAATTCTGGGCCATCTGATACCAAAAAGACGCGATAAGCTCTTTGTCGTAACAAAGGTCTCGACACATACCGCAGCCGAGGCCGAAAAGTCGCTCGCCGAATCGATGCGCCGGCTCAAAACCGACTATCTTGACCTTGTGCATATCCACAGCATCGGCAGTAAAAATATCGACCGTGTGCTGGCCAATGATGGTGTTCTGAACTTTCTACTGAAACAGAAGGAAAAAGGCAAAATACGCTTTATCGGCACATCGGGTCACAACCGCCCCGCCAACTTCGTGCGAATGATTAAGACCGACCAGATTGACGTTATTATGTGCGTTATGAACTACGCCGACAGAAACATCTATGATTTCGAAAGTATAGTCCTGCCGGAGGCCAGGAAACGCAACGTCGGCTGCGTCGCGATGAAGGTCTACGTCGGCATAAAGGGCGGCTTCCCCAATCACAGGAAAGGCTACGTAGGCTGCGTTACCGAGCCTGCTAATATGCCTCACGCCATCAGCTATGCGCTGGACCTCAAAGGCGTAAGCGTTGCCGTCGTCGGAACCTACACGGTCGAACATTCCATACAGAATGTGGGGTTTGCTAAACAATACAAACCGCTGTCAAAGGCCCAGCTTGATGCTTTGATGGAACTTGGAAAGAAGCTGGCGCCGGACCTTGGGCCGCGGTACGGCCCGGTAACGTAAAAGTCGCTCATTTTGTAAAATGACTGTTACTGGGAAGGGGTATCGTAAAGTTCGAGGCCCTGCTGAATTGATTGGCGGTTACGCAAT
>JAOUFU010000213.1 GCA_029858035.1 Phycisphaerae bacterium | reverse complement strand
GTTATACTGGTTTCGCAATGGCTGCAACCTCCCGATACTCCATCTGCTGATATTGCTCCAAAACCCAATGGAGACGGCATAGTCAACTTCCTGGATTTGGCTGTTCTTGCCGAGCACTGGATGGAATCTTGTGGGCCATAACGCCAGTCTTAAACGGTGCGGAAAATATTTCAAGAGTAATTGTAACGCCTACTAACTTCCTGCGTCTATAATAATGTGGTTGAAATATTTCAGAAAACGGGCATTAGGAAGTATAATAACAGAACCAACATTAGCTGAAGAAAGATACTGAGTAAGAATGCAAAGGGTGATTTTTATTAAGAGTGTGACTGAGAGAAAGGGTATATAAGGAGAGCGTTGCTTATGAACGAGTGTTTATCAGGCAGGGATTTTACAGTTCTTCTCGATAGCTCGGCCTCGGCGGAAAAGATAACGGCATGGAAACGTCACCTCAGAATATGTGATTCATGTGCTGCGCAACTGCTGCGAACGCAAGCAGGCCTGGTGATTATTCCCGATGCAACGGTTGAAACTTCGAGCGAAGGAAACGTCAGTAACGAGCTTGACAGCATAGGCGGCTTGGAACCCAACGTTCAAATAGGTGACTTTCGAATTGAGAAGCGGTTGGGCTCCGGTGGTATGGGCACTGTTTACCAGGCGGTCCAGATTTCTTTGAACCGTCGTGTAGCCCTGAAGGTGCTCCCGGCGGGCCTGGGCATGAGCCGTTCGGCAGTTAAGCGATTTCATCGTGAAGCTCAGGCGGCAGCGAAGCTTCACCACACCAACATTGTCGCTATTTATGCCGAGGGGCAAGAGAACGAAACCTGCTACTACACGATGGAGATGATAGAAGGGCAAAGCCTTGATAAAATCATCAGTGACTTACGTGTTCTCCTAACCAATAAGGTTGAATCAGAGACCTCAATAGCGACGGAAGGTTCGGTTTCCGGCGAGCAAACAGAGATGAAAGAGACGGAAAAGGCCGGCACAAAAATCAGCATCGCTCTTAGTTTGACGGGATCGGGGCAGAGGCACTTTGACGCGATTGCGGGTTTGATTGCAGATGTGGCGGATGCTCTGGACTATGCCCACAACAAGGGCATCATCCATCGTGACGTGAAGCCATCCAACCTTATGCTTGGAAGTGACGGCCGGTTGAGTCTTATGGACTTCGGTGTAGCACGCATGCTCGAGGATGAAAGCTTAACCATTACGGGCTCATTCATGGGGACACCACACTACATGAGTCCCGAACAGATTACAGATGCAAGGGGTAAGCCGGATCACCGTACGGATATCTATTCGCTCGGAGTGACACTGTATGAATTGTTGACGCTCAGGGTGCCGTTTGTTGGAGAGAACCGAGAACAGATAATCACACAAATTATCAGCAAGGAGCCTCGCAGGCCTCGCCAGTTCGATGACAGGATTCCCGTGGATTTAGACACTATCTGCTGCAAGGCTATCGAAAAAGAGGCTAATCGGCGTTATCAGACGGCGGGTGAGTTTGCCGAAGATTTACGCCGATACATCAACCGCTATACGATCCGGGCGAAACGTTCCGGCCCTTTAGATAAGATTATCAAGTTTGTTCGCCGTCACAAGCTTCCGGTCGCTATGGCTGCCGGTATTACACTGGCAGTTACGATAGCGGGCTTGAGTACGTGGAAGTACCTTACGTCCCGATGGGCCCAGGAACGTGTTGTTCCTGAAATCCGGCGCCTGGTCGATCAGGGCAAGTATTTTGACGCCTTTGAACTTGCCCGCAGGTCCGAGCGTTTTGCCCGAGGCGCTCCGAGTCTTGCGGGGTTATGGCCTGAATTCTCGGATACAATGTCGATTGATACCACTCCAAGCGGGGCCCGGATATATATCAAACGATACAGCTCACCGGGCGAGAAGTGGATGCGTTTGGGTAAGTCTCCGACAGGTCAAATCAGACTTGCTCGTGGGCTCTACCGCTGGAAGCTTACCAAGGCGGGCTACGCCACAGTCGAAGTTCGCAGACCTACGTCGAATAGGCCGGTCAACTTTCAGCTTTACAGGAAAGATGAAGTTCCGTCTGGAATGGTGCGTGTTTCGGGAGGTCGTTTCAATTTGTCACTCAGCGGTATGAGTCATCACGAGATAGGGCTGGACGATTACTTCATTGACCGATACGAGGTTACAAATAAGCAGTTCAAGGGATTTTTGGACAGTGGCGGTTATCGCGACGAGAAGTACTGGAAACACGAGTTCCTTAAGGACGGTGTGGTTCTTTCATGGTCGGAGGCTATGCATGAATTTGTCGATCAGGGCGGCCAGGCAGGGCCTTCGAGTTGGAACAACGGAAACTATCCTGTTGGCCAGGAGCATTATCCTGTAGGGGGGGTTAGTTGGTATGAGGCCGCCGCTTATGCTGAATTTGCAGGCAAACAATTACCTACGATATATCATTGGAACAGAGCAGGTATAATCGGCGGCAGGTATTCCGGGACTATTCTTCTACACAGCAATTTCGACCAAAAGAGCCCGGCTTCGGTTGGAGACTACCAGGGCGTCGGGAGTTACGGTACATACGACATGGCTGGAAACCTGAGGGAGTGGTGCTGGAATAAAGCCAGTGACAACAAGCGTTATATTTTGGGCGGTGCGTGGGACGAGCCGGAGTACAAGTTCGTGGTGCCGGCTGCCTTCAATCCGTTTGACCGATCCACAACAAACGGATTCCGTTGTGTGAAATACGTCTCGGAGACCGCAGTTCCGGAAATGGCCTTCAACGACATAGCCTTTGAGACTCGTGATTACAGCAAGGAAACACCCGTCTCTGATGAGGAATTTCTAATCTACAAAAAGACTCTCTACTCCTACGAGAAAGATGCTCTGAATGAGGCGGTTGTATCAGTTGACGACTCGAAGAAAAACTGGAGACACGAGACGATTATCTTCGACGCCGCCTATGGTGAGGAGCGTGTAATTGCACATCTTTATCTTCCTCGAAACTCCTCGCCTCCCTATCAAACAGTCATTTATTTTCCCGGCAATTCGGCCCTTTTCTTACATCAGTATCACCCCGGGGGACTGCCTGACTTTCTTCTACGAAGCGGTCACGCAGTGCTTTACCCCATTTACAAGGGAACATATGAGCGAAACAGTGGTTTACAGTCTAATCGCCCGACTCGTTCGCTGTCCTACAGGGACCACGTGATATGGTGGTCTAAAGACCTGAGCAGGTCAATTGATTATTTAGAGCTTCGTGAGGATATTGACCATGAAAAGGTGGGTTTTTTCGGTTTGAGCTGGGGTGCAGCTCTGGCTGCGATTTTTCCGGCAGTAGAGGACCGCCTCAAAGTATGTGTTTTAGTCGGTGGAGGATTCTACTTTGAACCAGCCCTTCCGGAGGTTGATCAAATCAACTTTGCACCGCATGTAAGGATACCGGTATTAATGATTAACGGCCGGTACGATGGCGCTCTATTGGTTGAAAAATCGCAGCGTCCGATGTTTGACCTTCTGGGCACGCCCGACAAAGATAAACGGCACCTTCTCTTTGACTCCGGACATCTTCCGCGAGAACATGTCAACGAAGAGAGCCTTAAATGGTTTGATCTCTATTTTGGCCCTGCTGTGCACCAAGAGTCAAAACAAACCGAATAAAGAAGATATTTAATTATGTAATCTGTGCAACAGGATCCTTTTGGCGTAAAGATATGAGCGAAATAAACGAGACGGACAGTCTTCTGTTAGGAGAGATACGCAATGGAAAGGCCGGTGCGTGGGCGCGGTTGATAGGCCAATACGAGGGCCGGCTTTTGAATTTTGCGACAGCCCGGCTTCCTCAGCGTGCAGACGCCGAGGATATTGTTCAAGACACATTCGTCTCTTTCATCAAGGGACTGGGCGAATTTCGCGGTGAAACCAGCCTTGAAACTTACCTGTTTATCATTTTGCGGAACAAGATTTTTGACCGTTATCGCAGCAGACAGGCAAAATCAGTCTGCCTGATTCAGGATGTCTATATTGGTGTACGCGATGATGACAGAGTCAATATTTTTGAGCAGATGTCGGCTCCCGATCCCACCGCCAGTTGGTATATCAGCCAGGGTGAACAGCACGGACTTGCGCGAAAGGCTCTGACAGAGTCTCTTCGGGAACTGCTTAAGGATTTCAAGGAATTGCTGAGGTTTCGTGATTTGAAGATGGTCGAGCTGTTGTTTTATTGCAAGATTTCCAATAATGATGTGGCGAATCTATTCAAGCTGGAGAAGACAACAGTCCGAGTCTTCAAGCATCGCTGTCTTAAGCGGATACGCGGAAATGTTGGAAAAGTTTACTCCTTAACGGGTTTTGCATCTTCACATTTTGAAAATTACCTAACCGAGATCTGGGAGACTCAGCGCCTTAGCTGCCCGAAACGGAGTACTCTCGGGGCCTTTTTGTTGGAAACTTTAGAGCCGGGATGGTTTGATTATGTAGATTTTCATCTGACCACCCTCGGGTGTCATTTTTGCCGGGCCAACCTCAAAGACCTTCAACGTCAAAAAACTACGAATGAAGAACGACTTTTTCGAAGACGAATTATGGAATCCACAGTGGGCTTTCTTTCCGGATCATAGTGTTATTAAATTGTGGCCTTAAAGGAGAAAAAAATGAGTTTGAAGAGAAATCTAAAGACTCAGGTTGTTATTTCGGTATTTTTGGTAATTCTGGGCAGCACCGCTTCCGCAGGGAGAATTATCAAAGTGCCCCTGGATTTCGACAACATCCAGGCTGCAATTGACGATGCCAATGATGGTGCCTTATCCGATGCTGAAATTTGGGCACTTTACGGGAACAGTTCGCAGCGGTGATATAGTTTTATGGCTGTGGATTGAGGTCGAAGGGACAAAATTTTGCAAAAAATTTAAAATTTTTGTCATCAGAAAGGTTATAATGGAGTCTATATAGATGGACAACTTATATGGTTTTGATAGAGAAAACAGCACAAAATCTACACATCGCTTCTTTGCGGGGCGATAAGACGATGTAAGCCGATAAGGGTAACCATATGATGCTGTAGAATATTGTGGAATTTTAACCGGTCACTACACACCTTTTAGGAGGAGTTACAATACGTCCGGCGGCTCTTAAAACCTTGTTGGCATAGTCGATTTGAAGGCGATGCTCTTTCACTGGTCTAATTATTGTAAATAATCTGGAGCCAGGGATTAAATGAAGTTTTGCGAAGTTTTAGTTTTCGCATAGGCTAAGAGGGCACTCTGGCATCTAAAAGGTGTGTTTGTTGCCCGCGTGGTCTAAAGACTCTTGCTATATATCTTAGAGAGGTGAAAAATGAGAAAAAAGAATTGGGTGGTTATTTTATTGATTCTGGCGGGGATTTGCCTGGTGGCGAAGGCCCAGTGTCCGCAATTTGAATCGGGTTTGCAGGTCGGCACAGTTGCCAACGACTTGCTGAGCGAGATATCCGGCATTGCCGCGAGTCGAAAGAATACAGATGTTTTTTGGGTGCATAATGATCGCGGCGGCCAGGCCCGAGTATGGGCCTTAACTTCTGAGGGGACGCATCTGGGAATTTATTACCTTTCAGGCGCAACCAACCGGGACTGGGAAGATATTGCTATCGGGCCAGGTCCGGTCGATGGCGTTGATTATCTGTATGTAGGCAATATAGGCGGAGGAGGAGCCCCTAACCCGTATATCACGGTGTATCGTGTGGCTGAGCCGACGGTTGATTCGGAGCAGTCGCCGGTGGAAACAACTTTGACCGGCGTTGACGCTATCAACCTGAAATATCCCGATGGAGACCAGTATCGTGATGCGGAAACATTGATGGTGGATCCGGTTACTAAAGATATCTATATCATCTCGAAAGAAGACGTCCCGCCGCGTGTATATCGAGCACCGTATCCACAATCAACGACGACAACAATAACGATGGAACACGTGTGTAATCTTCCGTCTCCGTGGGACGAGAGCTCGGGAGGTGATATTTCATTGGATGGGAGTATGATAATCGTCAGAGACGACGACGACCACGCTTCTATATGGCTTCGCCCTGCAGGCACAATTCTTTGGGATGCATTTTCGGGTACTGGATGCAGCGTTGAATTGCCGTCGCCTTCGGAGATAAATGGTGAAGCGATTTGTTTCGATGCTGAGGGCAGGGGTTACTATACCACCACTGAGAGGGAAGGCGGGCCCAATCCACCGATTTATTATTTTGCCCCAGTGTACGTAAATCTGGCGATTACTGAAATAATGAGTGATAGTAACCACGCTGGTGTTGATGGCGACTGGTGGGAATTGACAAATGCGGGTATTGCGGCGGTGGACTTAACAGGCTATTCGTGGCACGATAGTCCTACAGCCGGTATTGTTATATTCGGAAACATTATTATAAGTGCCGGTGAATCTATCATAATTCTTAATGAGCCTTCAATTAATACGGGGGCATGGAAAAGTGTATGGGGACTCGGCAGCGAGGTGAATGTATATGATCAGAGTCACTTTTCGGGAAGTTTTCCCGGTCTTGATAGTTCAGATAATATATATCTCTATGACAGCAGCGATATTTTGGAAGCATCTGTCCATTACCCAAACTGTACATCGAGAATCTCGAATGAGTGGGATACGGATGGGAGATTTGGTGGTCTCAGCGTTGTTGGTGAAAATGGCGCCTATGAGTCAACGGACCCCCGTCCCAACGTTGCTTCCCCGGGCTATGCCGTGACCACGGGCATTAAGGGAGCAATCTATGTCGATGCCGATGCAACAGGTGCAAATAACGGCACGAGCTGGGCGGACGCGTTCAACTACCTTCAGGACGCCTTATCTCTTGCAAGCAACGGCGATGAAATCCGGGTGGCTGAAGGCGTCTATAAACCTGATGAGGATACTGACAATCCAACCGGAACAGGCGACCGGGAAGCGACGTTTCAACTCAAGAATGGCGTTACTGTCAAGGGTGGGTACGCCGGCTTCGGTGAGTCGAATCCGGGTGCCAGGGATATTCATGCGTACGCAACTGTCTTGAGCGGTGACTTGGACGGCAATGATGTAGAGGTAGGCGACCCTTGTGATTTATTAACCGAGCCGACCCGGTCAGAAAACAGCTACCATGTCGTTGCCAACAGTAATATCGACGAGACGGCTGTTCTGGATGGTTTCACTATCGCTGCCGGTAATGCCAACGGATCACCGGATTACGAACGCGATCGCGGCGGTGGGATGTTCAATAATGGGCACGATAGCCTGTGTAATCCAACAGTGACCGGATGCATGTTTGTTGGCAACTCGGCAGGAGAATTCGGCGGAGGGATCTTCAACTATGGGCACGGGGACGGTGAATGCAATCCGATACTGACCGACTGTGCGCTCATCGGTAACGCATCGGGGCAGGAAGGTGGCGGGATGTTCAACTGGGAGGGCTTTCCAGTTCTGGCCGACTGTGCATTCACAGGGAACTTCGCTCGAAGCGGAGGTGGTGGGATCAGCAGTGTCGGTTTTGCGCCGACCGGCGGCAGCAACGCTACCCTGACAAACTGTGTTTTCACCGGTAATTCCGCCGCAGGCGGTGGCGGCATGTTCAACATG
>JAOUFU010000212.1 GCA_029858035.1 Phycisphaerae bacterium | reverse complement strand
TATCGATGTTTGTCTCATACTCATCTCTGAAGTAGCGCAGCGTGCTTCGGAGCGGGTCGGCGGCTGTTTTCCCCAACGCGCACAAAGAAGCCGCTCCCGTGACCTCGGATATCTCCTCCAAAAGCTCGATGTCCCCCTCTCTTACTTTTCCATCACGAATATTGGTCAGAATCTTAAGCATCTGCCTGATGCCTTCGCGGCATGGGACGCATTTGCCGCACGACTCATTAGATAGGAAGTCGAGAAAATACCTGGCTACATCGACCATACTGGTATCTTCATCCAATACCAGCATGCTGCCTGCACCGATCGAAGCTCCCAGTTTTGCAAGCTCATCGAAATCCAGAGGTGTGTCGAGGAGACTTTCGGGAATAGAACCTCCTATAGGTCCTCCAAAGTGAACCGCTTTGAGTTTCTTCCCCTTTGGAATTCCACCACCGATGCCGTAGACGATCTCTCTGATGGTGGTCCCAAAAGGCACTTCTGCTACTCCTGTATTGACGATATTTCCGGATAAGGATACAAGTTTGGTTCCCTTACTCCGCGCTGTCCCGGTGCTGGCATACCATTCGGAGCCATTATCGATTATCAGTGGCACGTTAGCCCAGGTTTCGACATTGTTCAGGACACTTGGCTTTTTCCAAATACCTTTTACCGAAGTGTGAATATATTTGGGTCTTGGCTCCGGGGCATTCCCTTCTATCGACCTCATCAATGCGCTGGACTCGCCGGAGACGAATATCCCTATATCAAGATGCACCTCAACGTTAAAGCTGAAGCCGGAGCCGAGGATATTTTCACCTAACAGACCGTATTCCTCTGCCTGAGCGAGGGCCATATCAATATTGTTCTTTAATTGAGGCGTGTCATGACGGGTGTAGATAAATCCTCGATGCGAGCCGACAGCATAGGCGCCGATGATCAAGCCTTCCAACACACTCTGTGGATTACCCGTAAAGATGGCTCTGTCCATAAACGCCCCCAGCTCCCCTTCATGAGCGTTGACGATAACGTACTTTTCTTCCCCAGGGGCATTACGGGCAGTTTCCCACTTCCGGCCTGCACGGAATCCACCGCCGCCCCGGCCGCGCAGGTTGGCTTTCTTTATTTCGTCAAGAACTTTCTCGGGGCTCATCTCCAAAAGCGATTTGGATAAGGCGGAATACCCACCAACAGCCAGGTAGTCGTCGATGCTCCTGGGATCGATTTTGGTGTTATTGCCGATAATGTGCCGCATCTGGTTCTTGTAAAAAGGAATTTCAGACTGATGTGCTGCTTTTTCGCCGGTATCAGGGTCAGTATAAATGAGGAGGTCGATCACTTTCTTCCCAAGCACTGTCTGAGAGACAATTTCCGGGACATCCTTCGGCGTTACCTCCACATAGCAGATTTCTTCAGGATAGATAACGACCATAGGCCCCTTTTCACAATAGCCATGGCAACCGGTTGCTCTAATATCAACTTTGGTCTTTAAATCTTTTTTGTTGACTTCTTCTTCAAAGGCGCTGATAACCCTGCCGTTACCAAGGCCGAGACAGCCCATTCCCGCACATATCGCGATACAGGGCTTATCGGGATCTCTTTCTGACAAGACACCCTTCCTGAGTTCTTCCAATTCAGAAGCTGAATTTATTCTTGGCATAATCTTCCCTTACTCATAGTTTTTCAACACATCTTTGACCTTGTCGGGTGTTACCCTGCCGTGATGTTTCCCACCGACTATTATCTCCGGTCCTAAATTACAGCAGCCGAGGCAGCTGCCGGTCTCCAGGCTGAACTTTGAATCAGGATCCGTTTCACCGGGTCTAATTCCCATCAGGTTTTGAACTGTATCGAGGAGACGTGTGGAACCACGAACATAACAGGAAGGGCCCGTGCATACGTGAACTTCATTACGTCCCTTCGGAATCAAACTGAAGGTTTTATGAAAAGTAACGATCTGCATGACCCGGCTTAACGGTACGTCTAATTTCTTGCTGACCCTGTCCAACACCTCTTGAGGAAGCCAGTGATTTTCGTGCTGAATCTCCAGCAACACTTGAACCAGTGAACCGGCTTTGCCCTGGTGTTTATTTATAATCCGATCGATTTTATCGTTATCCACAGTCCCTGTCTCAACGGTCTGATTTCTTGCGGAAACATTCAGGTGTCTTGATACTTCAGACGGGCTCAAGCCCAAAATTGCGGAGATTTCACTGGTTGAATGAGGTCTTTCTCGCAGGAGCGCCATAATTTGGCTTAATGCCAATTTATCACCGATTAATTCATTAAATAACCTGTTAAATTCTTCACTGGTGAAAAATTTGTTATACGCTTCTTCTGTTCTATCAGGCACTCTTAGCCTCTCCGATTGCACCAGCTTAATATAAGGGATGAGCTTCGTAACCGCCTCGAGTTTGAACGTTAATTCATGTTCGTCTATGCCTTCGCCCCTGCCAAGAGGGCCCAACTTCTCTATCCTGGGGACAAATTCATTCATTGTATTGGCAAAACGGATTCCTTCACCGGCAGATACCCATTCAATTCTCAACCTTTCGGGGTTCAGCCCGATGTGCTCCAGCAATTTTTTGCATATATACACCATGCTCAATGCATCGTAATTTCCATGGGTAACATAATGGCAGTCGTCAAGATGACAACCGCCGATAAACACAGCGTCCTGTCCGGTTGAGAACGCCCGGAATATGTGTGCCGGGTCGACTCTGCCGGAGCACATCAGCCTTATCACCCGGATATTAGGGGGGTATTGAAACCGGGAAACACCGGCAAGGTCCGCCCCTGCGTAGCAACACCAGTCGCAGAGGAATCCTAAAATCCTTGGTTCAAATGTATGCCCTGCAGCCATTCTCAACTCACTCCATCATCGGCTGGATGCTCCGCCAGGGGTGGAACCGCGGCATCGATCTGGCCAAAGACCTCTTCATCGGTATAGTGCTTCAACATAATGGCATTGGTTGGACATTTTGCATTGCAGAGGCCATCGCCCTTGCAGAGAACAGGATTCACCCGGGCCTTTTTTCCTTTAGGTGTATCACGAAACTCAATAGCACCGTACATACAAGCACTGATACATGCCCCACACGCTACACAATCATCTTCTTTCACCTCGCAAACAGCGCCGGAGGCTGTGACTGTATCCTGTGAGAGAAGAGTGATGGCCCGGCCGGCAGCGCCATAAGCCTGACCAATCGTTTCGGAAATATGCTTGGGGTAGTGCGCTGTCCCACACATGTAAACGCCTTCCGCTGCAAAGTCAATGGGCCTTAATTTTACATGGGCTTCCTGGAAGAAACCATCCGGGCTCAAAGGTACCTTGAACAACCGGGCTATTTCCCGACTTCCCATCGAGGGAACAACAGCGGCGGAAAGCACAAGTAAATCAGCATCTATAGCAAGTCTCTGACCCAGAATAGGATCAGGTACGGTTACGCGTAAAACAGGTTTGCCCTCCTCTGTGGCAGCTTCCACCCGGGGCTTGTCATCCGGTTCCCAGCGAATGAACTTTACATCCTTATCCGCTGCCTCACGGTAATAATCCTCTCTGAAGCCATAGGTTCTCATATCCCGAAAGAGAATGTAGATATCCATTTCATGATTTATCTCTTTAAGTTTCAGGGCGTTCTTTACAGCTTCGCCGCAACATATTCTTGAGCAGTAATTTCTCTCTTCCTGTCTGCAACCGACACACTGGATCATCACCAGGCTCCGGGAGTTAATCACTCTTTTTTCACCCTTGGTGATTTGCTCCTCCAATTCCAGCTGGGTCAACACCCGGTCATCTTCTCCGTAAAGGTATTCGGTGGGTGTATATACATCAGCACCCGTTGCAAGGATAGCTGCGCCATGTTTTACCTTTTTGACTCTTCCTTCAGATTTCACCGTGGTGATGAAATTGCCCACATAACCGGAAACTTCTGTAATAGTCGCATCATGAGATACGTGGATTAAAGGATGCTGATAAGTCTTGCGAACAAGATCATGCAAATATTCCTGAACATCCAGCCCTTCCAGGGTGTAATGAATTCTTCGGGCCATTCCTCCCAAGTCTGTTTCCTTTTCCACCAGGTGAACCTCAAATCCCTGGTTGGCCAGACCCAGGGCACTGGTCATTCCGGCCAGGCCTCCTCCGACCACTAACGCGGTCTTGTTGACGGGCAGGTCAAATTCCTGCAAGGGCTCCAGGTTGATAGCCCGGGCTACCGACATCCGCACAATACCCTTTGCTTTTGCCGTGGCTTCTTCTTTTTGTTTTGAGTGGACCCAGGAGCAATGTTCTCTAATATTAGCCATTTCGAAGAAATATTGATTAATTCCCCCTTCCCGAAGTGTGTCCCTAAACAGCGGCTCATGTGTCCTGGGGGTGCAGGCGGCGACAACCACGCGATTGAGCCCTTTTTCCCGGATGGTGTTTGATATTTGCTCGGCAGCATCGGTGGAACATACAAAGAGTCCTTCTTCAGCATGAACAACATTGTCTAAGGTGGAGGAATATTCAACGACTGAAGGAACATCGACCACTCTTCCGATATTGGCGCCGCAGTGACACACAAAGACACCCACCCTGGCCTCCTCTTCCGCAACATCCCTTTCCGGCGGATATATCCTGTCCCTGGCCAGCTTCCCCCGCCTGTAATCGAGGAGATGACCACAAAGGGCTCCGGCCCCGCTGGCGGTCACAACCGACTCGGGGATATCCATTGGGCCCTGGAAGGCTCCGCTTGCATAAATTCCCGGGCGGGTGGTCTCCATAGGATTAACAGGATTGGTTTTACAGAATCCCTGAGAATTGAGCCGGATGCCGAACGTATCAGCCAGGTTCCGCACATCCGCGGGAGGATTCAATCCAACGCCCAATACCACCAGATCGAATTCTTCTTCCTTTACCCCATCCTCGAAGGTGGCGTATCGTATGGTTACATTCTTTGTTTCCGGGATCTCTTTTCCTATCGATACGTAGCTTCTTATAAATGTAACCCCGGGAAGTTTCTCTGCTCTCTGGTAAAATCGTTCGAAATCCTTGCCAAAGGACCGAATATCGTTATGGAATATGGTAGCCTGTGTGTCCGAGTCATGGTCTTTTGCCAGAATCACCTGCTTCTGGATATAGGTGCAGCATACCGCGGAACAATAGGTGTTACCGCCAGGGATAACCTCCCTGGAACCGACGCAGTGAATCCAGGCGATTTTATGTGGATGCTTTTTATCTGAAGGGCGCAATATCTCACCTTCGTGTGGCCCGGTGGCACATAAGAGCCGTTCAAAGTCAAGACTGGTTACCACGTTCTCCATCTTTCCATAACCATAGTCGCCCCGGAGCTTAGGGTCAAAAGTCTCATAGCCCGGGGACAGAACGATCGCCCCTACCTTTACATCTATCTTCTCCGCCTCTTGATGAAGATCTATGGCGTCATGCTGACAGACTCCCTGGCAGATCGTACATTTCTTGTCTTTAAGGTAAAGGCAGTTTTCATCTATATAGGTGACAAGGGGAACTGCTTGAGAGAAATATATATGGATGGCTTTATTGGACGATAAGTCTTGATTAAACGGATCAGGGACCATGACCGGGCAATACTCTACACAGACAGTACAACCGGTGCATTTGTTCTCTATAACGTATCTGGGCTTTTTAATCAGGGTTACCGTGAAGTCTCCTGCTTCCCCTTCTACGCTGTCAACTTCAGTATAGGTCAAGATCTCTATGTTGGGATGCCTGTCACATTCGATAAACTTGGGAGATTCAATGCACATGGAGCAGTCATTGGTGGGAAAGGTCTTATCAAGCTGGGCCATCTTGCCGCCAATGGCGGGTGATTTCTCAACCAGGTAAACCTTAAAACCTGCAGTGGCTAGATCAAGAGCGGCCTGAATACCGCTGATCCCTCCACCAACAACCAAAACATCTCCAAAATGGCTGTCTGCGAAACTTTTGCAAAGCTGTTCGATTTGTTCTTTATCCACTAGTTCTTTTTCCACTTCTCTCCGCCCTTCTAAGGTTTGATGCGCTTGTACTCTCCGGATTCAGCCTGGCTAGCCATATTTAACCTGGATTATTCAGATTATTGGTTGAACAACCGAGCCGCTCCGGGTGGGAATACACCGACAGGCGGCTTCCACGCGCATGGCCAACCAGGGCAATGCCCAAATCACGGGCAAGCGAAATAGCGCTCCCTGTCGGTGAGTGCCGCGAAACAATAACCGGGGCCTGCATCTTTGCCGCCTTGAGCAAAATCTCGGACGAAATGCGACCGGTGCTCAGCAGCAGTCGATCTCTGGTTGATAGCCCCCTCAATAGACACTCGCCCTGGATCTTGTCCAAGGTGTTATGTCGTCCGATATCCTCAGCCACTACGAGCAGGTTCTTGATATCGGACAGAGCTGAGGCGTGCACGCCGCCACATAACCGATACAGCACCATCTGCTCTTGAAGCTGCTTCATTAGTGATAGCACTTCCTTTGGTGCAGCAACAAGATCCGAATCAACCCTCTGTACCTGAGGTTTGAATGTTGCACCGCCGCCGCACCCAGAGGTGAGTGTCCGCTGCGTTGGCAATTCATACTCGGGGTTGCTCAGCATCACATCGGCCAGCGATTCCTCCTCACACACCCGCATGCTCGCCACGTCGCCGATGCCTGAGATGATTCCCTCTGCGTACAGGAATCCGAGGACAAGGTAATTCAGCTTGGTTGGAGTGCACAGGATGGTGACCAGTTCCTGGCGATTTACATAGATCGCGAGCGCCATCTCGCTAGGCAAGTGAACTGAGGTCCTGCCCCATTCCTCGCCCGAAAAGCGATCGAAGACTACTTCCGGTACGACACCTTTCAGATCCAATTTGCCAATCGCTTCTTGCCTATTTCGCTTCTTCATCCTCTAAATCACTTCCTGGAGAATCTCCGTGATGTCCTTAACCTCTATGACCTCACTGTAATTCAGGACTAACCTGCTATCCTCAAAATTGGTGATGCAGTAAGGACAGGAAGTAACCAGCACCTCAGCCCCGGCCGCAACAGCTTGCTCCACTCTGAGGTCGGAGAATCTTTCACCTTTTGGAGTTTCCATCCAAATCCTGCCTCCTCCCCCTCCGCAGCAGAGGCTGTCTTCCAGCGAGTCAGCCATCTCGATCAGTTCTATACCAGGTATCTTCTTTAAGGCCTCCCGAGGTTCGTCATAAATGCCATTGTGTCGACCCAGGTAACATGGGTCATGATAGGTCACTTTCTTCCTGTACTCCTTGGTGAGTTCAAGCTTTCCCTCGCAAATAAGCTCGAGTAAATATTGGGAGATATGGACCACCTCGAAGTTCACCATGAATTCGGGATACTCGTTTTTGAACGTGTGGTAGCAGTGAGGGGAAGAAACAAGGATTTTCTTCACCCCATTTTCGATAAACGTTTTGATGTTTTCCCTGGCCAGGCGTTTGAATAATTCCTCATCACCGGTCTTGCGGATACTTTCTCCGCAGCAATTCTCCTTGGAACCCAGTATCCCGAAATCTGTCCCTGCCAGGTTGAGAATATTGGCTGTGGCTCTGGCTGCCTTCACTAACCTTGGATCATAGCAGAGATAACAGCCGGGAAAATATAAAAAATCTGTTCCCTCG
>JAOUFU010000211.1 GCA_029858035.1 Phycisphaerae bacterium | reverse complement strand
AATATGGTCCCTGCTGCGAATTGCGTTTCCTTAAGGCGATTAAGAAAAGAGGTCTCCTCAAGCCGATAAAGAAAGTATCAATAACTTCAATCGGATAAGGAGACCACAAAATGTCAAAGAACAATATCGACACGATAGCTGAAAATTCTGAAAAAATCTCTGGCAAAATTCAGAAAATAACGCTCAATTCAGTTCGCAAAGTTATGCCGGACTCCGCTATTGAACAAGCCTGTAATGCACTTTCATATAAATACCGTCGAAGGGTCATTACGCCGATTGTAACGGTCCTACATATGATTCTCGCAGCCATCTGGCCGGAGGAATCTTTTGCTGCGAGTTGGCAAGTGTTATGGGCTTCGGTAGCAAGCAGATTTGGACAAGAGGCTGCGAAATCTCCCTCGTTAGGTTCTGTAGCTAAAGCTCGGGCAAGACTGCCCATCGAATTGTGGAAGAACCTTTTTGAATGGATTTCACAGCGAGCGCAAGTTCTCTCTGAACAGTTTGACAAATGGCGGGGTCTACGGGTCGTACTGCTTGATGGGACATGTGTGTCAATGCCTGATGTGCCGGAGTTGTTCGATGAATTCGGCACATCTACAGGCCAGCGTGGCAAGGGCAAATATCCATTGGCCCGTTTGGTAACGATATGTATAGCCAATACGATGACGGTTCTGGATTACATGCTTGGCCGTTATGACCAAGACGAAAACACACTTGCACGTCCATTGTTGAATAATCTGAGAAAAGGCGATATTTTGCTGGCTGACAGGCATTTCGCCGCAGCTCATTATTACGCGTATTACCTTTCCAGAGGGCTGGAGTTTCTTACCCGTGCTCATCAACGTTTGAAAGTGTCTCGGATCAAGCGCATCACATCCTACAGCAGAAATGACTTTATCGGCTGGTTAGAAATCAATCCGGTCTATCGACGGCAAGACCCTGATTTGCCGACAAAAATCATGGTCCGATTCATTCAAGCAGTAGTAAGGATACGCGGCAAGCGTAAAGTGGTCTGGCTGGTCAGCTCTCTGCTTGATGCAAAGCTTTATCCTGCTGCGGAGATAGCCCGGCTATACGGCGCAAGATGGAGAATAGAGATGCTGTTTAGATCGGTAAAGATAAACCTCTCCGCCGATGTGCTTAGAAGTTTCAGCCCCCAGGGCATTCACAAAGAGGTTGCATCGCGACTGATAGCTGTTAACATTGTACGAATGATTATGCTTGAAGCGGCGATAGAAAATGGTGTTGATCCTATTCGGATTAGTTTTGTGTGTGCAGTCAGGATAATTTTAACATTTGCGCCAGCATTAGCCACCGAGCCCATCTGGAAACTGCCAGAAATTTACAGGACAATGCTTAGAGAAATAGCCTCGCATCTTGTACCCGAAAGACCTGGCAGAAATGAGCCTCGAGCAATAAGAAGAGAACTAAAACATTATCCATCGCTAAGAACTACAAGAGCCGAATGGAGGAAACACTATGCAGCTTAAGGAAACGCCATTCGTCCCTGCTGCTGATTTGGGCAGGCCGTTTATCCGCTACAACAGCCAAAGTCCTACATCTGAAGCCCTTTGCAGTGCATTTGAAACTTTATTGAGTTCCGACAAACAAATTAAAACTTACAATAAGGAGCAGAATAAAATGAGAGTAGCGATTCCCTTAACAAACGGAAAATTATCGCAACATTTCGGCCATTGTGAGCAGTTTGCCATCATCGATGCCGATAGAGACACTAAAAGCATCAAAAGCCGGGAGTTAGTAGACCCGCCGGCCCACGAGCCGGGCATCTTGCCTAAATGGCTTTCGGGATTGCACGTCACCCTGGTAATTGCCAGCGGGATGGGGCAGCGTGCACAACAGTTATTTGCACAAAATCAAATTGAGGTAGTGGTAGGCGCACCTAATGATAGTGCTGAGAATTTAGTATCTGCATATCTTGAAGGCAGGGTGAAGTGTGGAGAAAACGTTTGTGATCACTAATGGATTGGAGAACAGTCTGGCTGTCTGGACCTCGTGAGTCTTGTTTGCTAATCCTGAAGAGGAGTATTTGTCTATAACGACAGGGAAAGTATTGAAATCACCGGGGAGTACAGGAATCAGATAGAGCAGATTATCAAAGATATGGAGTGCCCTGGAGGATTCGAGTACTACCGTTCTGAGTTTGAAAAGCTTGCTCCTGTTGGGATAGACGGGAAATGAATTAAAGATAACGTAGGAACATAAAGGCTTTGATAACCGAATTTTTTGAGGAATTAAGATGAATAAGGAAAAACACAGTATTGATAAAGCAACTCAGGAAATGCTAATGCAAATGGATGAGGCAAATATAGAAACTGCCTGGGACAGATTTGAACAGCAAAAGCCACAATGCGGTTTCGGTAAGCTTGGCATATGTTGTCGAAATTGTTCAATGGGTCCATGTCGAACCGATCCTTTTGGAGAAGGACCGCAAACAGGTATATGTGGGGCCACTGCTGATACGATTGCCGCGAGAAACCTGCTGCGGATGATTGCCGCAGGTTCTGCCGCACATTCCGATCATGGCCGAGATATCGTGCACACATTTAAGATGGCTGTAGAAAGCGACAGTTGTGACTATATGATCAAGGACGAGCTGAAAATGAGAGAAGTGGCAGCAAGATTCGGTATTAAAGTTGAAAACAGGCAAACCAAGGACATCGCCGGTGACTTAGCCGATGCCGTATCGGCCGAATTTGGCAAACAGGATGGAAGTCTTATTAGTGCATCTGCTTATCCCCCACCGTCCAGGCAAAAGATATGGCAGGAATTCGGTGTAACTCCTCGTTCTATTGACCGCGAAATTGTTGAAATCATGCATAGGACTCACATCGGCGTCGGCTCAGATTATAAGAACCTTGTCAAACAGGGTATCAGGGCCTCCTTGTCCGATGGATGGGGCGGTTCGCTTATAGCCACGGAGCTTTCAGATATTCTTTTTGGCAGTCCTTCACCGATTCGTTTTAGTTCCAATTTAGGTGTTCTTGATGCCGAGAAGGTAAATATAATTGTGCATGGCCATGAGCCGACTTTGTCTGATATTATTGTGGCAGTATCGCAGGAACCTGGACTTGTAAAACTGGCCAGGGACAAGGGAGCTAAAGGTATCAATATTGCCGGAATGTGCTGCACGGCCAACGAGATCCTCATGCGCCATGGAGTGCCTGTTGCAGGCAATTTTCTTCAGCAGGAGTTGGCAGTAATTACCGGTGTGGTTGATGTCATGTTGGTAGATGTCCAGTGTATTATGCCGGCGCTCGGTTCACTTTCTAATTGTTTCCATACCAAGCTCATAACCACATCTCCCAAGTGCAAAATCTCAGAAGCAGAGCATATTGAATTCCACGAAGACAAGGCAGTCGAGACTGCTCGAAAAATTATTAAGACCGCTATTGAAAATTACAGTAACAGAAGAGGCAAAGGCAGAATTCCCAAATTGCTTGAGCGAGGAATTGCCGGCTTTACAGCGGAGAACATTTTCTACCACCTTGGCGGCAGATTTCGGGCCAGCTATCGCCCTTTAAATGACAACATTATCAACGGGCGGATTCGTGGTGCTGCTGGTGTTGTAGGCTGTAACAATCCAAAGCAGGTTCACGATTGCGGACACCTTACAATGATAAAGGAACTTGTCAAAAACAACGTATTAGTGGTAAGCACTGGTTGCAGCGCGGTTGCTGCCGCTAAAGCCGGACTGATGAGACCGGATTCAGCAGCAAAGTATTGTGGTAAAGGTCTGTATGAAGTCTGTGAGGCGGTAGGTATACCACCTGTGCTTCATGTGGGCTCTTGCGTTGATAACAGCAGAATTTTGACAATACTGTCAAATGTTGTGGCAGAGGGCGGCCTTGGTGATGATATTTCCGATTTGCCTGTTGCCGGTGCCGCACCTGAATGGATGTCAGAAAAAGCAGTTTCGATTGGAATGTATTTTGTCGCCTCCGGAGTCTATACTGTTATAGCCGAGCCGTTGCCTATCCTTGGTGCTCCAAATTTAACGCGCTATTTAACCGACGAAATTGAAAAGGATTTGGGGGGAAAGTGGGCCTTTGAAACAGACCCGGTTAAGGCCGCAAGGATGATGATTGAGCATATTGAGAACAAGCGTGACGCTCTGGGAATCAAGGGAACAAAAGAACGCAAACTTTACGACATGGAAGAACGGCGGGCACTGGCCGTGGATTAGAGATCCAGAAAGTTCGAGAGCAAAAGGGCACAAGCGCCTTGATAAGAACAGCAAAGCTGACAATTCAGGAACGGGCATATTCGGAGAACGAAGACATGACTGAGAAACAAATGGGACAAAAGCTTGATAAGCTTGCACGGGATATTCAGGAATCTTTATTGAAAGGATATTCGGAGAGATTCAAGAGAGAGTTTCTAAATCCGGAAAATATTGGAAAGATAGAAGATCCGGATTGCCAAGTTAGCATAACGGGTGTTTGTGGAGATACCATTGAAATGTCTTTATCCATTAAGAATGAAAGGGTAAGAGATATTAAGTTCATGACCGATGGTTGCGGAGCTACGATCTCTTGCGCAAGTTATGTCACAAGAATAGCGAAAGGAAAATCCATCGAAGAGGCGCTCCTGATAACACCAGATGATGTTGACAGGTATTTTGAAGGTCTACCTGATGAACACAAACACTGTGCAAAGCTGGCTGTTATGACACTGACAGCTGCCTTGGAGCAGTGCGTTGGCAAATTGGGCGAATAAATGGTCAAAAACAGATACAGGTTTTTCATGGTAAATTTACGGGAAGAGATTCAATTTGGTAAGGTCACAAACAAAATAAGAACATCTTAAACTCTGAAACATATATAACCGGATATTTTGAAAAGCAAATCACTATGACAGAAGATGGTGAGGATAATACCAACAAGAGTAAAACAACTCTTATGGTAAACGAGTAAGAGCTGAAGTGTGCTTGAAAGTAACAATTACAAAGGCAGAAAAAATTACTGTAATTTACCCAGTCGTTTGAAGATATGATTTAGATGCCATCGTATGAGGCAATATGCTTAGGGTACAATAAGTACTTAACAACGTAGAGAATTGGAAATACAGGCGTCGCTATGGAAACTATTATTGATTGGTTGAGGGGAAGAAAATGTATACAGCACAAAAAAGAGTCAGGAGTTGGCTTGGCGATCCAGACAATAGAGGAATTTCCTGGAAGAACATTCAACTGCCCGGAAACGGTCCCTAAGACCTCGGGCATTTACAGAGAAGAGATTCTAGATCTAATTAAAGAGGAGTTACCAGGTTATTACGACTACGCGACGAGGGTAAAAAAATACGTTGACAGAAGAGGGACTCCACAGGCGAAAATAGAAATAGTAGGAAGCCTTAGCATATTGAAGCGATACAATCCTTTTAATAGGAGATTCCACATTGCTACAGAAGCGCCAAAAGCTCATGTTTCTTAAAGAATATTGGTTATTCATACGAAAGCTTTAAGATCAACTGGTAACTCAACATGGTCACCAGAACTGGCGACAAGGGAGTGTACATATATGGATCGGTCGTGTCCAGAAGGCTAGGGCTTTCTCGGAGTTGATACTATGTGTCCTCTCAGACCTATAAAACGTGACTTTGAAAAGCCCTCTTTACTGTGGAGATTTGAAGATGTTCTCAAAAATCTTTTTGGTGAATGGTTTAACTATAGTTCATATGTAAGTAAATTTAAACTGGTAGGCAGCAAAAAAGTTCTGGACTTTGGTTGTGGTGGTGGAATCGGCTCACGCCGTATTGCCAAGAGGCTGTCCAAGGAAGGCCATCTAACCTGCGTCGATATTTCGAACTTTTGGATTTCTAAAGCCAAGAAAAGATTGAAAAATTACGAGAATGTTGAATTCATAGTTGGTGAGATTACAGCACTTGATATCCCGGATTCCTATTATGACATCATCTCGATTTTCTACGTACTCCATGACATACCACCAAGTAGACGAAAGGAAATGATAAATTGTCTTTCAAAAAAATTAAATGAAGGTGGCCGATTATACATCAGCGAGCCAACCAAACGATCTCATGGTATGACTTCGGAGGAAATTTACAGGCTTATGTCACAAGCTGGTTTTATAGAGAAAACTTATAGAAAAAAGAAATCATCATATACGGGAGGATTTTATAAAAATCCAAAAGGTCATAGAAGCTATGGAAGAAAGGTTACATAAAGGCTGTGCAAGTAAATAACTCCAGACAACTCCCTGAATTATTAGGACTTTTCAACAATAATTCAATAGGTAAAAACGTGATAGATTAGATATTTGATATTCAGTGTAAAATGGTCTATAAGTGTATTTTACAGAATTTACTGTTATTCTTAGGAGGATAATATGAAATTTCGAATACCTACCAATATTTGTTTAACAGTTATTGTATTTACGTTAGCAGTTTGGCAAAGAATGTCACAGAGTGTGTCTTCACTTGATGCTGCTGAGAACACAGCAACTCGGCCAATCGCCCAACAAGATCCTACTGATAACAACATAACACCTATTCGTACGGAGCCGAATAAGTTATGTTCTACTAAACCAAGTAGTAGAGCGGGGTCTATCCGTGCCCTCCTATCCTATCTCAGCCTGAGTGAAGGAACTGTTGTTGCTGATATTGGGGCCGGTAGTGGTACGGACACGTGGACTTTTGCAAATGTAGTTGGTAAAAAAGGGATTGTTTTTGCACAGGAGATCAGTGAGGGCAAGGTAACAAATTTAGAGAAAGAGGCACATAAGAAAGGGCTTTCTCAGGTTTGCCCGGTTCTAGGTCGCGCTAACGATCCGTGCTTACCATCAGATTCTGCTGACCTTGTGTTCGTGCATCACGTTTATCACCATTTCGCGAGACCCCGGGAAATGCTGCGAGGGCTTTTGTATGCTTTGAAACCGGGAGGATATCTGGTCGTTGTTGATAAACGGCGCGGAACTTTACGCGATTGGGTACCTTGCGAACAGCGTGAGAAGAAGCATTTCTGGACCGCTGAAACAACAGTCGTCAGAGAAGCAAGAGAAGAAGGTTTTGTCTTCATGGCCTGTGTTGAACAGTGCTGGCACACAGAGGATGACTTTGTTTTTATATTTCAGCGTCCAAGAGAGCTGAAAAAAAACAGGCCAAGATCCAGATTCTTTTCTTTCTATTCCAGTGAAGAAATGTACGCACCAGTTCCTCCCCCTTTCCCGTTCTTATCAGTACCCAGTCTTTGTGGCACTGGGAGAAGCACGCAAACTAATAGCTCCAATCTTGGAGAACTCCTCTGGCAATGGTTTAGAAATAGTTCTGGAAGAATGGGCTACGCAAAGGCAAGAGAGGCCTCCGCTTCCCTCTGATGTCTACCTGCCTTCAGTCCTAACAGAGAACGGCGATCCTAATTTGGGAGTTGAGCCGATCTATGTGGTTTTCTTTTTAGACAGCTATCACCTGCTTTTCCACGGGAAGACTCTGTTGGTCAAGATTCATGAAAAGCTCTCGCCATCTGGCTGCGTTTACGTTCTAAGTAGAAACGCGTAAACATTTACGCTGCCCTCGTCTTAACATCGTCATGATCAAAAATGAATCCCATTTTGTTTTTGTGGCCGTTGATTCGGCTGACTCCACGA
>JAOUFU010000210.1 GCA_029858035.1 Phycisphaerae bacterium | reverse complement strand
AAGCTCAAGTGCCGTTTTTCCGCGATTTTTTTCATCGATATATCCAGCAGAAAATAATCCTTTGCGATGGTCATTTCACTATAGGTAAATTTGTTACGGTATCTCAGGCAGTCCATGAACTTACCTTCCATAAGGCGTTCCGTAAGTTTATTTATTCTTCGGGCGATAGTTGCCCTGCTGACGCCGGCCAGTTTACTTATCTGCCGAAGACTATTGCCGTTCTCCCAATACATTGTCATCAAAACCTTTTCTTCTCCACTTAACATACTTAACCTTTGTCGAATGAGATCCACTCTGTCTCGACATTCTGCTTGTGTCTTCAGTCCCGTCTCTGATATGTTCTCTTTCGATATTTTCATCAATAATCCCGCTTCTTTTCCTTCTTCCGGGATTGGTTTAACTTCCCACCCATTTTTATGTCTTGCCTTTCTCAGCAGGACAGTGTTCCGGCCATTGCCACACCTGTCATTTTTCTGTAACAAAACCTTGTACAGACCTGTTTGCCATATCCAGCGCCCTTTTTGGGGCCTTCCCGGCCATTTAACCTTTCTTTTAAACCAAAGTTGAGTATGTATATAACAAACATAGCTACTATGTTAACTGTATTGCGAACATAATCAAGCTTTTTTTATATTTTTTGTGAAAATTTTTAAAAGTTTTCTATTTTTCAAACATATTTTTGCTATGTCCGCCTATAAACAGGACTTATGATATCTTCTCTGGATGATAAATTTCTCCGGATAACAGCAAAATACGTGCGCAAACACCTGTTTTTGTAAATCACCGGATTTTTTTGAAATGGATTGTCTGCGAAAATGCCGCTTTCGGATGTCTGCCTTGTGGTGGTTGTCTCATACGACTTGCAGATATACCCCGGCGGCGGGTCGAGCCCATCAGAGACTCGACCCCCAAACGAACATTAATCTGAAACGCTCAAAGAGTTAGAGCAGATGAGATCTATTTGAACTTGTCGATCATTTGCTGAGTTTTCTCTCGGTTCCAATCAGCCGGCTTATCGTAGTCCTGGTCAGCCTCGAGCTGCTCAGCGGTAGGCGTTTTTGAAGGCACACCTTCAGGCGGGACCTCGGCTCCCGTAATCCAAACCAAAGAATTTAGAACAAGCTTACGAAAATCTTCGTTCGCCCAGGCCCAGTGCCAGTGACCTCCTGTGAAACCGAAGCCGCGACCGCCGTCAGATCGCTCGTAAGCCCACGCCACATGTTCCGGCATGCCCAGGCGTGCGCGGACTGTGGGATTTCCGCCGTGTGCGTCATCACGTCCCCTGCGAGTGCTATCGGGAGGAATAGCGGTAAGAATCGGTGTTACATTCTTCATGTCTTCGACAAAGCGCATGTGGTAGTACCACTCGTCATCTATGGAGAAGGGCTTGACGCCGCGAGTAATGGGGTGTTTCGGCAGCTCCTTGAAATCGGCCTTCCAGTGCGGATTGACCGACCAGAAGGTCTCAAAGTATCCACCTATCCAGTCAAGCAGGTAATTTCCGGGCTTGCCTTTTGGTATCTCGACTCCATAATGATAACAGGCGATACCCACACCCTTTTTAGCGAGCTTGTCCACCTGTTCAAGATGCGGCATGGCAACGTGACCGCCGCCACCATCACAGAAAATCGCGACCGCTTCGGCGTTGTCGAAGGCGGTTGGGTCCTTTGGCCAGCCGTTAGTGTACACCGCGGCCTGGACACTGGGCATATTTTCGTTCAGCATTTTTGACAACAGCAGCCAGCCGGCGTTATGCTCGTGAGCTCCATAACCGTGGCTGCGAGGGCCGGCAACCATAATGACCTTTTTGCATTGACACATCTTCAACCTCTTGAGTTGAATGTCTTTGAACTGGGCCGCCATTGGCGGCCCAACGTGCAATTGAAGCGCCAGCACGCCAGACCGGTCCCTGTCTTTCTTGTCATGGTCGACCACCTCCGCTGTAACCTTGCCGTTAATCGAAAGAGTAATGGTGCTGCCGAGAGCTTTAATGTGGTACTCGTTCCAGTCGTCCTTGTTAATATTTGCCATCAGGGCGTCCGAGTCCCCAATCGACGTGCTGGTCTTCTTACCATCCTGGTCGATAAGAGTTCTTTGTCCGCGTGTTGCGAGCATCCCTCGGCCTCGTTCGTCGAAGAGCGCGCCGGCCCATTGACCTCCCTTATCGATGTCCGCCTGATAGCCTGCGACATGACCATCCTCGCCAACGCGGCTGCGGACCTGGACGCCGGAGTTGGCCGACGGAGTGCCGCTGATTCGGTACTTGAGCTTCAACTCAAAGTCGTCCAACTGGCCTAATTGCCAGACGATGAACTGATTCGACTTTACCGGATTCTGCTGGGTAGACCGACCGGTAATCGCCCCGTCCTCGACCGACCAGTAGCTCATATTCGGCGCCTTCCAGCCATCGAGTGTCTTGCCGTCAAAGATGGGCTTAAAGCCATCCTCCTCGGCGGCAATGGCGGCGCTTGTACTAAAGGCCGCCAAAGAGAACAACACAACACAAATGAGAAGTAAATAGTTTGTACGCATAATAATTCCTCCTGTACCTGACATGGACCACATTTTGCCACGTTCATGCAAAATGCGAACCCATATTAAAATGTCTTTATGTCACTATGCTTAGCCTGCGGCCTCCCACTGTTCTTTGGCCAACTTCAGAGCCTCGGTGTATACCTCTTCGGCGCTGGGGAAGAAATCGCGCCAGACTTTTGTGGCTGCGGCCAGGTCCGGCAGAGCCCGCCCAAATGCTTCAACGACCATCCAATCATCATAACCACCCGACCGCAGGGCTTTGAAGGTGCCGGGCCAATCGATATGGCCCCTGCCTGGCGTGCCGCGGTCATTTTCGCTGATATGAACATGCTTTATAACATCAATATCTTTGGAGATGCAGCCGACAGGGTCCTTTTCTTCGATGTTGGCGTGGAAGGTGTCGTACAGAACGCCAACGCTGGGATGGTTTACCCGCTTGACGTAGTCCGCCGCATCAGCCATTGTATTTAGGAAATAGCACTCGAAGCGATTGAGGAACTCAACGGCCAGGGTAACGTTGGCCTTGGCAGCAATATCAGCAGCCTGGCGATGCACCTCGGCGGCATGCTGCTTCTCATCTTCTGTAGGTGCCTGGCCGGTGAAAACTCCCAACGGCTGATAAAAAGGCCCACACAGCACCGGGCTGTCCAGAGCCGCTGAACAATCTATCGCCCACTTGAGATAGTCCACCGCCGCCCGGCGGTTTTTGGCATCGGCGCTGATGGGATTGTGCTCCTCATCCGGAATGACCGTCACGGTCGTGCAGCCGAGGCCGTTGTCCTTGATTGCCTTACCGACCTTTTCAAAGTGGGCCGTATCGCCCCCGAATAGGGGTATCTCGACACCGTCATAGCCTACCTTTTTCAGCGTTTCCAGTAATGGCAAATGCTCGTCAGTAACGTGCGTGGTCCACAATAACATGTTAAATCCAACTTTCATTAGCGTTTCTCCTTTTAAATTTGAGATTTTTTACTTATTGTCCGTCTTTTTCTTTTGTGTCTTTTGAACCGGCGGCATACCGGCCGCCCATGCACAGCCCCGCCGGAACAGCTCAGCGGCGCCCGGATTGCTGATGGCCTTGACATCGTGGCCCAGCGCGCTGTGAAAAACCCGGCCTTTGCCATAATCGAAGGCAAAGGCCATAGGGTAAATTTTATTATCTACTTTCGAACGGGCGGTGGCCAGCATATTGACTGGGCGGTCGCCGGTCAGGCAAGTGTACAGCTCGTCTTCGATCTCGAAGGATTTCAGGCCCTGAGTTATAGGGTGAGGCACATCGGTAATATTTACGCGGAAAGGTCCTCCGGGGTCGTGCGCCCTTGCCTTCGGGTCCCAGACCCGGCCGGCAAGATTGCGAAACTCAGGCCAGTCCTGGAAAGCACCGCATCCAAAATGTACTACGAACAAACCTTTGCCGTCCTGCACAAACTTGCGGAGATTGGCCCGCGCCTTCGGCCCGGGAGCGGGCTGTTCCCAGTTCATGAAATGCAAAACGACCACATCGTATCTTTCCAGCGCCGATGAATCAAGAAAGTGGGGGTCTTCTACGATGCGCACTTCCAAGCGCTTATCCTTGCCGAGCATCTCAGCCAATACAGGGGCGGTCTGGCGCCAGTTATGAGCAGGATGGTCGATACCCGTAATTATCAGCACATTGGCAGTCTGCTTGCTATCGGCGACTGCCTTCGCCGCCGGGCCCGGGCCGGCAGCGGCGGCCGTATACTGCCAATTGCAGAAGAGCAAAACAAAACAACTCACAGCCGGCACGGCTGCGGTAGCGGCAAGGAATCGACGACGAGTGATATAGCCGGCGCTGGAATGTTTGACACCGTTACCGGAAGATTTGGTTAGTTTCATGATTAAACTCCTAACGTGTGGTATCTTCATGGCCTCAAGACCGCTAAGGATTTTGCAGACCTGCGTATTCCAACCAAACCGGCAGGGCTACAAACCTGCCCGTAAACAGCCGTTCACAATCGCTACAGCTTAACATACCTTGTGGTTGCTTGTCAAATCCCCTCCGTCAAAAAATCACTGAAGAATTAGGTCTTTTACATAAATATCGCCGATTTCCAATATCTCCGGGACTATCAAACTTAACCAAATCGAACGACACGCCATACCGTCATGCCGGGTGGAGTTCCGATGGATTTTGCCACTGAAGATAATATTTGACAGGTAACAGCAAAGTATGCTATGTTGCAAAACTTCAAAATAACGGTTTAGACGTCGGGCATTGGCCCAAACAGCACAATATTGCAAGAAAATAGCTCTATGATTATATCTATTTCGACGGTTTTCGGAAATTATGAAGGGTTTATGGGATCGGAGCCCTAAATATAGTAAAAATGAGTATAGGAACACAAACAATTATTTGAATTGAGGAAAAATCTATGAAGCTTGATCCAACAAAAATGAAGGATTGGCAGGTCGCTGAAGCTGCCGAGGAGACTATGAAACCCGTTCGCCAACTGGCCGAGGAGATGGGACTGCTGGAAGACGAGCTGATTCCCATGGGCCAAAAGCTGGCCAGAGTCGATTACATGAAAGCCCTTAGGCGCCTGAAAGATGCCCCGGAGGCAAAGTACATTGATGTTACCGCTATTACACCGACGCCGCTGGGCGAAGGAAAAACGACGAGCGCTATCGGATTGATTGAAGGTCTTGGCAAACTCAATAAGAATGTTGTCGGTGCAATCCGTCAGCCAAGCGGCGGCCCCACTTTCAATATTAAAGGTTCGGCCGCCGGCGGAGGCCTTGCACAGTGTATTCCGCTGACGCCTTTTTCCATCCGACTGACAGGCGATATTGACAGCATCACAAACGCCCATAATTTAGCCATGGTGGCCCTGACCTCGCGGATGCAGCATGAAAATAACTATGATGACGCCCGGCTGGCAAAAAGTGGCCTAAAGCGAATAGATATTGATCCCAAAAGAGTGCAAATGAAATGGGTCATGGACTTCTGCGCCCAGGCGCTGCGTAATATCACCATCGGCAAAGGCGGGAAGATGGATGGCTACGAAATGGAGTCCGGATTCGCCATTACCGTCTCCAGTGAGATTATGGCGATACTCGCGGTTGCCAGAGATTTGAAGGACATGCGGGAGCGTATGGCCAAAATCGTGGTAGCTTACGACAAGAAAGGCAATGAAGTTACTACCGCCGACCTTGATGTTGACGGAGCAATGACGGCCTGGATGGTTGATGCGATTAATCCGAGCCTGCTTCAAACGATTGAAGGCCAGCCTGTATTTGTGCACGCAGGGCCTTTTGCAAATATTGCTGTGGGCCAAAGTTCCATCATCGCCGATATGCTTGGGACAAAATTGGGTGAATACCACGTTACCGAGAGCGGCTTCGGAGCAGATATCGGGTTCGAGAAGTTCTGGAATATAAAGTGTCGTATGTCCGGCCTGACTCCGAACGCTATTGTTATCGTCGCCACTATTCGCGCCCTGAAAATGCACGGCGGGGGACCTGCCGTAAAACCGGGTATACCGCTGGCCGAAGAATATAACAAGGAAAACCTCGAATTGCTCGAGAAGGGCTGCGAGAACCTCATCGCCCACATCGAGACCGTTAAGAAAAGCGGCGTCCGGCCGGTAGTGTGTATCAACAGCTTCTATGCCGACACCAAAGCCGAAATCGAACTGGTGCGCAAAGTAGCGGAACAAAACGGCGCATTGGCGGCGGTTTCCGAACACTGGCTCAAGGGCGGCGAAGGCTCAATCGAGTTTGCAGAAGCCGTAATTGAAGCCTGCAAGGAAAAGCCCCACTTTAAACTCCTTTACGAACTCAAGACACCTCTCAGAAAACGCATTGAATTGATTGCCAGGGAAGTCTACGGCGCCAGCGGCGTAACCTACACTGAAGAGGCCCTGGCAAAAGCCAAGGCAATGGAAGCCGATCCTGACTCGAAGACTTTGGGAACCTGTATGGTCAAGACACATCTTAGCCTGTCGCACGACCCGGACATAAAGGGCCGACCCAAAAATTGGGAGCTTCCAATTAGCGACATTCTCGTATATAAAGGTGCAGGCTTTATTGTGCCGGTGGCCGGAGCGATAAAATTGATGCCCGGCACGGCGTCGAATCCGGCTTTCCGACGAATCGACGTGGATGTAAAGACCGGAAAAGTACAAGGGCTGTTCTAATAAGTCGGAATATGCTATAAAGGGAGTAAATGGCGATGACAGCACAAATTATAGATGGTAAGCAGGTGGCCGCGGACATGAGGGCGGAACTAAAGGAGGAAGTGGCCAAACTAAAAGAACAGGGGATTGTACCAGGACTGGGAGTTATCTTAGTCGGCGAGGACCCCGCTTCGAAATCTTATGTTACGGCAAAAGAACGCACGTGTGAGGATATAGGGATTTATTCCGATGACAACCGACTGCCCGAAGATGCCACGCAGGAAGAATTGATGGCAGTGGTGGAAAGGATGAATAAAGACCCCAAAATCAACGGCATTTTAGTGCAGCTCCCTCTGCCCAAACACCTCAATGAAGCCGAAGTCCTTCTTGCCATTGACCCTGACAAGGACGTTGATGGATTTCATCCAATGAATGTCGGCAAGATGATGGTAGGCGAAAAGGCGTTTCTGCCCTGCACGCCGCACGGAGTTATTCAACTGCTGATACGCAGCGGTGTGAACATTGAGGGGGCCAACGTTGCAATTGTAGGGCGAAGCAATATAGTGGGCAAGCCCCTGGCTAATATGCTCATTCAAAAAAGTAAAACGGGCAATGCCACCGTCACGGTCTGCCATACACGTACCAAAGACCTTGCTGATCAAACGATGCAAGCCGATATCGTGATTGCAGCCGCCGGTCGGCCTAATATGGTTACAGCAGATATGGTAAAAGAAGGGGTGGTAGTAATTGATGTGGGCGTTAATCGTGTTGAGGATGCGACAAAAAAGAGCGGTTATCGCCTTGTGGGTGATGTGGATTTCGAAGCAGTAAAGGAAAAGGCATCCCTTATTACTCCCGTACCCGGCGGAGTAGGTCCAATGACAATAACAATGCTGATGTACAATACGGTAGAATCGGCCAAAAGGGCCGCTGGTCTTGAAACCACAAATTAA
>JAOUFU010000209.1 GCA_029858035.1 Phycisphaerae bacterium | reverse complement strand
GCTCAGAATTAGAGCCATGACAATAAGGAACCAAAGAACAACGATAAGTAGTAGCCACAGATACCGCAAGACGAATTGCTGAAATCTCGATTGCTTGTAGCTAGCACATAATCTTAGAGCCGACAAAAAGTGTGTGTTAGATGGATACCGCTGCAATGCGTGAAGCCACATGGCCTGAGCCTCGTCAATCTTGCCTTGCTGCGCATAGACTTTTGCCAGTAAGTCAAGCACCTCTATTCTTCTGCTGTCGGCGTCGGACACGGTACTCAGTAGATTCTCAGCGTCCCGGAGATTGCCCCGTCGTGCCAACAATGCGGCACGGACAAGAATATCGATCACAATGGTCTGTGAGCTTGATACGCCCTCCACTCCGGAGGCGCGTGGTCCTTTTTCTGATAGATGTGATTTAGGTTCTTGCACGTTTGTGTATTCGGTCCTCCTATATGAAAGCTAGAATCCTCCCTTAATGACAGTGCTTTTGTAGCCGCGCAACTGTTCGACCACCTCATTGGGCAGTAGCCCCCAAAGCTGGCGAACAGCTGTCTTCAGACTCTCAACATCCTGGTTAGTGATAGCTCGATGACCCTGCGCAAGAAGACGATCGGCCTCGGCTTGGTTGCTCATATTACCCTTGTATTCCTTTTCCAGGTGTTCAAGCTGTCCCACCCACCACCCTGGATGTTTCATTAGCACCTGCCATATCAGTTGTGTAAGGTTCCCGGTCTTCTGTCGAACAGAATCAGTGTTTCTTGACCCTATGGCCTTCTTCGTCTCTTCCGCAAGGCGAGAAAAGGCAGCAGCATCCTGAGAATCCCCATATTGCTTCACAATATCGCGCCCCCCGGCAATCTGTGCCTCGGCCTCAGCAACTAAAACAGGCCAATTGATCAACTCTTCGATCTCATCCAATCTCGCATCGAGTTCGATACGGCGCCGCTCGCACCTATCTAAAGCCTCCTGTTCCTCCTGCTGGGTTACCATCCCCGGGACGTCGATTTGACCAACCAGTTGCTCGTCTTCGATCCTCTTGAGCAGATCATCGGCCCGAGCAGAACCGGCCAACTTGGCTTGTTCATGAACCTTTTGCAGGTGGGTCTTTGCCTTTTCGGCATGGTCTATCAGCATGGCCTTGTCAATCGGCGAAAACTTGGGGGCTAATATGTTCTCGAACTCTTCATCCAATCTGGGGACGTAGGCGATGACCTGTGGTATACGTGACTCGTCCACAGCGATGGTGACTTCGATAGGGCTCCCCGCGGGAACGTCGCGAGCAATGTTTTGGCCGGTTACCTCCAGCCACCCAACCAGCATGTTTCTGTCAGCACGCTTATTCTTGCCCTCCACGACGGGGATACGGAGGATGGTCCCAGAGTCGCCGCTCTTGAGGGCCTCCGTTGTGTAAATTCCTGTATCGCGCTTCTTGCACGGCAACGCAGTAGCTTTTTCGAGCAACCACAACACGTCTCCATTGGCAAGCCCGATACCGATGTTATTGACAAGGGTTTGAGCGGAAATTGTGATTCCAATTGTGTAGAAGAACCGGTCTGGAGCAGTTTGACAAAGGTTCCCAGTGGCATCCCTCAGTTCAATGAGAAACTCGTTTCTACGGTCCCTGTCTGCGTGGATCGTGGAAACAAAGGTGCCGCCCGTCCCAAGATGAAGTCTGCCTGATCGCCAAGCAGTCTTAGATTCGACGAATTCAATGGTGTATCCGTCTGGAGATTGCCCTTGAGGGGCGATAACTCGGCCTCCAACTGTAGGTTCTGTTTCATCGCCAACAGGTTTATAGTCGAGTTCAAGTTTGAAATACCCAGCAGGGAGTGACACCTGTTGTCTAGACTGCTCGGGTATTATCTGGGTGCCGGCAAATACTGCAGCACCACATGCCACTACCGTCAGCGGGTTTACTCGGAATTCTAATGCTATACCCAGCTTCTGGGTCAACATATCGCGAAATAGCGGCATCAGAGTAGGGCCACCGACCAGAATTAACTTCTCGATATCAGAGGATGACAGCCGTGCCCCTTCCAACACTGACCTGCACAAGTTTATTGATCTCTCGATGAATGGCTCAGCCAATCGCTCAACATCGCTTCTCTTGAGTTCATACTCGAATTTGGGACTTGCTCCGTCCTTGGCCAGAAAAAGTGGCCGTACTTCAATGTCGGTTTTGTCCTCAACGGACAGACGAATCTTAGCAATCTCAACGAAGTATTCGAGTTTGGAACGGATAGTCTCCCACAGCCTATCATCAGATGACAGACGAAACTCTTTCGTGATGACAGGGACCAGTAACTGGTTGATGATGGCAGCATCAATTAGGCCACCACCCAAGTGGTTGTCCCCACCGTGGTTCACCACCTGTATCTGTTCGTCGCGCACCTGCAGGATAGCCGCATCGAATGTGCCACCACCAAAATCGTAAACCATCCAGAAGACGCGGTCGCTGGTGGTCTGAAATCCGTAGGACAAGGCAGCGGCAACAGGCTCTTGAACCAACGGGCTGAACAATAGCCCAGCCAACTTCGCTGCCCTGTCTGTGGCTGAGCACTGTGGGAACTCAAAGACCGCTGGGACACTGATAGCAGCGGAAATGATCTCTTCCCCTTCCCTCCGTTGAACATCTGCCCGAAGCTTCTTCAGAACCTCTGCGGAAAGCTCTTCCGGGGTCATCTGTTTACCATTGACCTTGAAAGCCTTGAGAGGCTCGGGATGCCCCATAGACAGCTTGAATCTCAGGCGGATGTCAGAGACTTCCGTTTCATCGTCACTGGTTTTCTGGTTCTTTGCCTCCTGGCCTACTTTTAGCCTGCTCCTCTTGTCAAACGAAACCGCAGACGGAGTATACTCGGCATTTTCGTTCGTCCTGATAACGCGTGACGTCGTCCCTTCCAGCACTGCAATCTCGCTATTGGTGGTGCCAAGATCAATCCCAAAGTCTACCGTTTGACGTTCCATAGCTTCGTCCTCCTTATCTTTCTTTAGGCTTTGTCGTCTGTTGGCTTTGACGCGTCAGTTCCTTCGGGTATTCCAACAACGACCTCACCCATTTGTATAATTCTGTTCCTATAATATATTGTGGGTTTCAGCGTTTCTATGATTTGTCGTCGGCCCAACCCGCTAACCGGCTGGGATGTAATCACCCGCAAAGCCATGCCCCCTTCATACTCGCCACCAGTGTGGTCCTTAATCTCAATACCGCCCTGGGTGAGGGCATCCCATGTGCGTTCTACATCGCGAGACAATTTTTGTAGGGGCTTCGGGAGCTCACCCATTGCAGCTAACCTCTGCTGTATCCGCCACACCAATGTACCCACATCCGCCGCCATATCAAGTAGTCCCTCTTCTGTCTTGGGTTTCGTTCGAGAACTAGCTGCAGTGCCTTGTGCTAGGTCTGCAAGCGCCTCAAAGGATTCCGACAGACCAAGGTACTGCGATGCACCTATTCTGAACTCTTGAGGATAATACAGCCATTGCCTGAGATTATCGATGGTCTCCCTGAGCATCTTACTATGAAACCTCTTTAGGCTTTTGTCCGATCTTCCAGCCTCCGGAAATCATTTCTTTCACCGTTCGAAATTCGTTCTTGTATGATTCCGGTTTTACTCCCTTGGGGAACGTCATGGCTGAGAGCCCATGTGATGCAGCAATGATAACACCCAGAATCGCAAGAAACACCCAGAAACTACCGCTCGCAATTCCAATGAAAATAGCAAGAACAAACGCAGTAATGATCCCTCCTATCCTCCAGGCCCTGCTCCGTTTGTGAGCTGACTGGCATCTGGTACATCTTGGCACCATCACAGGTAGGTACTGCCATCTAACTTGTGTCTGGAGAAGTCCGGGCACACGCTCCACGTTGCCATGCATCATCACTGTGACCGAGGAATCGGCGTCGTCGCAATTTGCTCCACAGAACCAGCAAGTCGAGTACTCCGCGTTTGCGCTTATGACCTGAAGATCTTCCCTAATCTTCTCTTGGAGAGAAGGACTTTCCGCAATGCCGAGAGATTTCTTGGCAGTGCCAAGGACTGCCCGCCAGTCTGCAGTCTTATTCCCGAACGAAACTAGGCATGACCTGACCTGCTCCGCTACTTCGTCATGCACTGATTCACGGGCTGGGTCTCCTTTGGCCAGAAGCGCATCGACAGTCTTCAGTAGGGGAGCGGTGTCCTTGATGAGACTAGAGGCGACATTATTACCACTTTCTGGTGACTTGGTGACTTGATCGCCACAATGCAGGCACATGGCTTTGAGTCTATCCCGTATCGGTACAACTGCGCGCTGCAAAGCGTCCTGAACAATGCTACTGTCAAAGCCAGGCTGTTTTATCATCGCAAGATGAAAAGCGAGATCTTTCGGGTCACTTGTCTCCGAAGCCTCAACTGCAAGCACCGCATTGATTGTAAGCAGTGCTTTTGGAAGGCCTTCTCGAATTCGATCTGCAGTGTCGGCTGTCAGGCGGGGATCATCCAATTCACGAATTCGCTCTCGCACTCTTCTCCAGAAGCTCTCCTCACTAAGCAGTCTTTTCCATTCTGCAAAAGCCTTTTGCCAATACGATCGTTTCTGCTCAACGTGCTGTTCTGAAATCCCCTTGGTCTCTACTTCCGTGTGTTCAATATCCAGTGCCATGGCATGGTAGAAAACGGCGAGATTATGCACAGAGACATTGGCTTCACTGCCATACGCTTCGTGGGACTGCCAGACGGACAAGGCACGCGAGAGGTCTCCTTGCTTAATTGCCGCCAGAGTCTCGTCATTTTCCTCGGTAGAATCGAGTGACAGTGGCCAAAACCAAAAGAACTCGTCTATGAACCTCAGTTCAGGGTCAAGCAGTCTTTGTTGTGCTTCTCGTCTTGCTTCCCTGTCTCCTGCAGACCCTGGCGCTAGAAAGCTGCTACTGTGGTGTTCGATATCCCCATATCTCTCCATTAGATCGAGTTTTCGGATGTGAGAAGATACTTCTTTTGGAGAGGCGTTTACAGGGAGGCCCAACATGCGGAAGGCATTGACACGATAGACGTCCGGTCTAGCCATCTTGAGTAGTGTTTCGTTCCATTCAGGCGTGGTATCTGTTTCCATTGCTTCTAGTTATACCGTATCACTGTGCTAGCTTCTTCATTCAATATGTCATACTACAATTCCGCGTCGCCAGAGCTTGAGCTGATATTCATATCTTTCCCTCAGTCTGGGCTCCTTCATTATCGCCTCTTCGAGTAGATCAGCCGCTTCCATAAGCTTACTCGGATCTCGTGCTAATCTCGCTGCTTGTGTTGCCATCGTTTGCGGATTTATTTCTTCGGGTGTTGAGACAGAGCCAAGGGCGCTCTTGCTCCCGTCTATACTGCCCGTACTTTGTGTCAGATGCTTTGATTTCGATGGCTCCCATCGCCTGAGATCCTCCAACATCTCCATTGCATTGGAGTAGCGCTCATTAGGGTTGAGCTTGAGGGATCGCGAGATAATGGACTCGAGATGGCCATCTACTCGAGGGTTAAACTCGGCAGCTGGAGGAGGCTTGTCCTTCCAGCATCTGCCAGTTGACAAATCCATTCTGCTTTCAACGCGAAAAGGCAGACGATCCGTCAGTAGTAGGTAGAGCGTAACGCCGATGGACCATACGTCTCCTGCGCAAGAGTCCATGTTCTGTAGGCACTCTGGAGGTTTGAATACGGGAGTCCCTCTAGCGCTTGCCAAAAGAGTCAGGGGATTGACGGCCTTAGCAAGTCCAAAATCGCTAATCCTGACGCGCAATCCTTCTACGTCATAGCCAATAAGGATGTTCTGTGGTTTGATATCACGATGGATTACGGGTGGCCGCCTGCTATGAGCAACTGCCATCCCGGTGCATACTTGACGTATGATATCGACGGTATCCAGAATGGGAACAAAGCTATCTCGATAACAGTTCCATAGCGATTCCAGAGTACCGCCTGGAACATACTCCATCGTGAAATAGCCGCGCGTTCCGGCATCAGTTTCCAGAATGCCCGCATCAAACACCCTAATGATGTTGGGATGTCCAATCTTTGACAACAGTACGGCTTCTGCTAGGTTTCGCTCGATCTCTTTTAATTCAGGACTGGGCGACTTGAAAACCTTCATGGCTTGTCGCCCCAGGAATTTGTGCTTTACGCGGTACACTTCCGCAAATGCCCCCTCTCCAAGCAAGCGATCTACCTCGTAGACGCCGTGGATTTCTTCACCTTCGTTGAGAAGCACGCTGGCTTTCCTCCGTGACCCTACGTATCATTCAATCTACGTGACCCGCAGTGGTGGGCCCATCATCTTCACATATCGTGTTCAACCATATCATATGTGGGCTGGTTGAGGCTGTCAATAGGCCCGATGTAGCGTAGTTATTGTGCCAAGTAGTAACACGTCGAAGACGAGGTTCTGGGGCACTACGATGAGAGTGAGTAGCATGGCAGGTCATCCGGGCGACTTGGCGGGCAAGTAGGGGAAAGGATCTCGAGGAAAACGGATTCGGGGTCTTGATTAGAAAAAAAGATTGAAGTCGTTCGCTGCACAAAACTGACTTTCGTGGAATCTAGCCTTGACACTTCTTGCGGGCTGTATCTTCAAAGAGTTGCACAAATCAGACGAACGTGAAACTAACAGAATTTCTATGATTTGTCGCCGGCTCTATCCAGTAAGTCCAGAAACTCGGCTTCGCTGAGGGTCTTTGTGCCTAACTTTTCGGCTTTGGCGAGCTTGGAGCCGGGCCGGCGCCCACCACGACGCAAGAAGTTTTCCTGGTGACATCTTGTGACTCCTTAACTCTATATTATGGTTGGGAGGCCACACAGAAATCACCGGTAATTTCCCGGATATCGGTCCAGCGTCTTTTTGTCAGGGCAACTCACCTTCTACGCACGAAGAAAATCACCAGTCCCACTACTATCACCGCCCCTACAATCCCGGCAATTAGCGGCCAGTTGATTGATGGTTTCTCCTCAAAGTTGGCGGTGATGGAATAGCCACCGTTCATGGTAATGTTGGTTGAGGCAGCACCAACACGGGCTATAGCGGCCACATTGCCAGTCCAATTGACAAATCGATAGCCTTCTTCAGCCTGGGCGACCAGGTCGACTACCGCGCCGCAGTCAAAGGGGAAAGTACCTTCTCCCGGGGTGGTTACCGAGCCGCCGGCTGTGCTGTCTGTGGTAAGGTTGTAGCTCGGGAGTGCAAAGCTAGCGGTGATGACATAGTCACCGTCCATGGTGATATTGGTTGAGGCGGCGTCGACATCGGCGATGGTGTCCACATCACCGGTCCACTCGACGAACTGGTAGCAGGCATCAGCCTGAGCCACCAGGTTGACCACCTCACTCTGGCAATATGAAAAAGTACCCTCGCCGGGAGCGGTTACCAAACCGCCAGCAGCGCTGGAGACGGTGAGGTGATATGTGCCGGGGGGCTCATCTGACAGGGTTTCCAGAATCCAGCTGCCGACATCGCACTGCCCATTGTCGTTACTTCCCGCGGCGACCACCGTGCCGCAGTCCTTAAGCCCTACCGTGTGCCAGCCCCCTGCGGCGACCTGGATGATGTTCGTCCAGCCACTGACTGTGCACTGCCCCTCGTTGTTCCTGCCCGTGGCGACCACGGTGCCGTCCTCCCTAAGCCCTACCGTGTGAGCGCG
>JAOUFU010000208.1 GCA_029858035.1 Phycisphaerae bacterium | reverse complement strand
CGGACCATTGCGGCCACCACGTGGGCGGAGTATAAGAAGTATATCGAGAAAGACCCGGCACTGACCCGAAGGTTCCAGGTAGTTAAGGTCGATGAGCCTGAGGAAAAAAACGCGTTGATGATGATGCGGGCACTGGCTTCAAACCTTGAGAAACATCATCGCGTGCAAATCCTGGATGAGGCCCTGGATGCAGCAGTTCGTCTCTCGCACCGGTACATTGCCGAGCGTCAACTGCCCGATAAAGCAGTAAGCCTGACCGACACCGCTTGCGCACGGGTGGCCATCAGCCAGCACGCAGTGCCGCCGGAACTGGATGACTGCCGGCGTCGAATCCAAGCGCTTGAGACAGAGCTGGAAATTGTAGGCAGAGAAACGGCAACCGGCGTGGACCACAAAACTCGTGAATCCGAAATCACCGAAAAGCTCAAAGCCGAACGTAAAAGACAGGCCGAGCTTGAAGACCGCTGGTCAAAAGAAAAAGAGCTGGTCGATTCTATTCTGGACATTCGCGCAAAATTACGCCGGCGCGGTGAGGGCACGATTGAAGAAGTAAAAGAAACAGAAAAGGAAGCATCCAAGGCCAAAAAGAAAACGGAGCAGGAGCCTAAAGCTAAGGCCGGCGAGCCCGCCGAAGCACAGGCTGAAGAAGGTGAAAAAGCGGACGCTGCAGAGCAAATCGACAGAAAACAATTACTAAAAGAACTCAAGAAACTGCAGAAACAACTCAGGACCCTGCAGGGTGAAAAGCCCTTGATTCTTCCATGTGTCGACGCCCAGGCGGTCGGTTCTGTCGTTGCCGACTGGACCGGGATTCCTGTGGGGGGAATGGTCAAGAATGAGATCGAAGCGGTTCTGCATCTGGATGCCAAGCTCGGAGAACGCGTGATAGGCCAGGATGATGCGCTGGCAGCAGTTGCCAAACGCATTATGACCTCGCGTGCCGGTATAGAGAATCCGAACCGGCCGATTGCAGTAATGTTCCTGGTCGGGCCAAGCGGTGTAGGTAAAACCGAAACAGCACTGGCCTTAGCGGAAGCGCTGTACGGGGACGAAACCAATATAACCACGATAAACATGAGTGAGTTTCAGGAAGCACACACTGTATCAACGCTCAAGGGCTCACCTCCCGGATATGTGGGCTATGGGGAAGGCGGCGTTCTGACCGAGGCAGTGCGGCGGCGTCCGTACAGCATTGTCCTGCTTGACGAGGTCGAAAAGGCCCATCGCGACGTCCACGAGATATTCTTTCAGGTATTTGATAAGGGCCAGATGGAAGACGCCGAGGGACGTCTGATCGACTTCAAGAATACAATTATTCTGCTGACGAGCAATGTTGGCACCGACCTTATTATGGACCTGTGCAAAGATCCGAAGTTGATGCCCGAGCCCGAAGGCGTATGCAAGGCCCTCCGAAAACCCTTACTTGAGGTTTTCCCTGCGGCGCTGCTCGGCCGCCTGGTTGTCGTACCCTACTATCCGATAAGTGACGAGACACTAAAACTCATTATTAGCCTTCAATTGGGAAGGATTGGTCGGCGTACACAGGAAAATCACAAGATACCGTTTACCTATGATGATAAGGTCATCGAGCTTATCGGAAGCCGCTGTACCGAGGTTGAAAGCGGGGCCCGAATGGTTGACGCGATTTTGACCAATACTTTACTTCCCGAAATAAGCCAGGAATTGCTGACTCGGCTTATGGAAGGTAAAACTGCTAAACGCGTCCACGTCGGCGTCAAAGACAGCGAATTTACTTATTCGTTCGACTAAAACATGTGAGTCACGGGTATATTGAGGAGACCGGAAAACTAAAAACCGTGCGTGTGAACAAGATAGCCGTGGGTGTCGTGAAGTTGTGGTAGTAAGCGATCCTATATCGCCTGAAACCAACATGATTCCCGCTTTCTGGCGAGTGCCGGTGAGAAGGACAATTGGCAATGGCAATTACTCAGAAAAACAGAGAGATAGCAATTAAAACTCCGTTAGGGGAAGACGTGCTTTTGCTGACCAGTATGTCGGGGATCGAGCAGCTTAGCCGACCGTTCGAATTCCAACTGGAACTGGCCAGCGAAAAACAGCAGATCAAATCTTCGGACCTCGTCGGGCAGAATGTAACGATGCGGCTTAATTTGCCCAAAAATAAGGTTCGCTATTTCAACGGCTTCATAAGCAGTTTTAGTCAAATAGCGGGAACTCTTCAGTTGGACCAATACAGTGCGACTGTCGTGCCCTGGCTATGGTTTCTGACCCGAACCGCCGATTGCCGCATCTTCCAGGAAAAGACAGTGCCCGACATCATCAAACAAGTTTTTAGTGATCACGGTTTCACTGACCTTGAGGATGCCCTCACTGGCAGCTACCGTACCTGGGAGTACTGCGTGCAGTACCGTGAAACCGACTTTAATTTTGTCAGCCGGCTCATGGAACAGGAAGGGATATACTACTTCTTCAAGCATGAGAACGGCAAACACCATCTGGTCCTGGCTGATTCAGCCAGTGCCCATGAGTCTTATCCGGACCACGACCAAATCAAATTCCGTCCTGCCGATCTGCGAGTCGGCGACGAGAAATATATTATGGACTGGATTGTTGAGACTCGTGTTCAGCCGGGTTTTTATGCCCTGAACGACTTTGATTTCAAAAACACAAAGAAAGATCTGCAGGCAAGAGCGAAAGTGTCCCGTGAGCATGCAGCGGCAGATTTCGAAATCTATGATTATCCGGGTGAATACACTGAGTCTAAAGACGGGGAAGAGTATGCCAAGAAACGAATTGAAGAGCTGCATGCGCAGTATGAAGTGGTTACGGCCCAGTCTGATGTCCGCGGTATCTGTACTGGTTGCACTTTTACACTCACCGAGCATCCCCGCGATGACCAGAACCGAAAGTATCTGATTACCTCTGCAAATTATAGCGCCCACTCTGACATCCTTCAAACGGGTGGGGGGGGAGGTATTGAGGCTGCTTATTCATGTAGCTTTACTGCCATTGATGCCAAGCAACAGTTTCGTTCGCTCCGCATTACACCCAAGCCATCGATTCCAGGCCCACAGACAGCGATAGTGGTTGGTCCTTCCGGTGAGGAGATTTACCCCGACAAGTACGGCCGTGTGAAGGTCAAGTTCCACTGGGACCGTTACAGCAAAGCCGACGAGAACAGCTCCTGCTGGATTAGGGTGGCCCAGGTCTGGGCCGGCAAAAAGTGGGGGGCTATGTATATCCCCCGCATTGGACAGGAAGTTATAGTTGAGTTTCTCGAGGGCGATCCCGACCAGCCCATCATAACAGGCCGGATCTACAATGGCCAGGCCATGCCGCCGTACGACCTTCCGGCCGAAAAAACCAAATCGACCATCAAATCCGATTCCAGCAAGGGAGGCGGAGGATTCAACGAAATCCGCTTCGAGGACAAGAAAGACAGTGAACAGATATTCGTCCACGCCCAAAAAGACCGCGATATTGTGGTCGAGAATAATGAAACACACTCGGTTGGAAACGACCGACAAAAGACAATAGACCGTGACGAGACAACAAACGTCAAAAGAGACCGCACCGAGACAGTCGACCGTAATGAGAGTATCACCATCGGCGAGAATCGCACCGAAAGTGTTGGCAAGAATGAGGATATTACTATTGGACAAGACCGCACCGAAAACGTTGCTAAGAACGAAAGTATTTCTATTGGTGAGAACCGAACCCAGGCCATCGGTAAGACCGAAAAGGTCTCCGTAGGCGACGACCGTAATGTCAGCATTGGCAAGAACAACACACTCAATGTTGGCAAGAAGCTGCAGATTAGTGCAGGTGACCAGATTGTGCTGAAGACAGGCAGCGCTACGATCGTGATGAAAAAAAATGGTGACATTACGATCAAAGGCAAGAAAATAAGTGTCACAGGATCGGGCGATATAAAGATTAAAGGTTCGAAAATTGCTGAGAACTAACTTGTGTATTGGAGGAAACTAATTGTGTTTGACGACAGAAATTCTGAGGTGGAGGCCCTACTGGCACCAGATTGGGTGGCGAGTGCAATGGGGTGTGGTGTTTGTATTGGGCGTATTGTTAGATGTGACCCTTCATCAGGGCCGGTTGTGGTTTTTTTTGAAGGCGGCGGACCTAAAAAGGCAAGGATTGTGGCAGGTATGAGTCGAGATGAACTGGCCCGGGCGGCGAACAGCGGGCGTGAGGTGTTGATGCTGTTCGAAAATGGAGATATAGAACGACCGATCATTGTGGCCTTGATGGAGCAGGAAGCAAAAGGTCCGCCGGCAACAGAGCTTACGAAAAAACAAATAGGTTCGCCAAAACAAGCGGTCATTGATGGCGAAACAGTCAAAATCGAAGCACGCAACCAGATTGTTCTGGAGTGCGGTAAGGGCAGCATAACCATAAGAAAGGACGGCAAGATTCTGGTCAAAGGAACAAAGCTGGTAAGCCGGGCATCGGAAACTAACAAAATCAAAGGTGCCTCGGTTAATATCAATTAGGAATTGTGGGAGTAAAACTTATGCCTGTAACCGTTGGAGTAAACAATCTCTCGGTCGTACACAAGGGCAGTGGCGGAGTAACCATAGCCTTTCCTGATGTGTGTAAAACCCCGGCACCACCCGCTCCGCCGGTTCCAATCCCGTATCCGAACATCGCCCAATCGACTGACACAGCCAAGGGAAGCAAGAAAGTCAAATGCGACGGTAATCCAATATGCTTGAAGGATTCCAATTTCAAAATGAGCACCGGCGATGAGGCCGGAAGTGCCGGCGGCGGGGTGGCCTCCAACAAAATCAAGGGAAAAGCTGAGTTCGTGCTCTTCTCCTTTGATGTTAAGGTTGAGGGAAAAAACGTGGCCCGCGCCTTTGACCTCATGCTGCATAACGACAAAAACACACCGCCGTTCCCGGTCTTGCAGCCACCTATAGTTGTTCTGCCATCCGTAATGTCTGAGGATAAGGAAAAGGAAGCGGATGTCGGAGTGTTTGATCGCAATAAATGAAAAAAGACTTAGAAAAAGCCGTTGAATGGAAGCATTTGACACCGCTTGTATTGCTTGCCTTAAGTTTTGTATTGCTCAAGGGCTGTACAAGCCGCGTTATCCAGAAGGAGATGAAAACAATGAGTGATCTCGAATGGGGACCTGTCACTGCCTGGTGCCAAATATCGGCGTCGGCGGACAGACCTTCTTATAAGGCGTCGGAAAATATCTATGTTACTGTAGTATTGAAGAATGCCTCAGGACAAACAGTGCAATACCAGCCATTCCCCTTTTCCCCAGAGATAGACTATAAGGTTACCTTTGAGGATGGCGCTCCGGTTGAGTTGACCGCCTTCGGGCGGATAAGAAGAGACTCCGCAGGGATTACATCTTCAGCGGTTGAAAAAATCATGTCTGGCAAGGAAATCGTTTACGAAATTCTTCTCAACCGACGCTACGATATGACACTTGCAGGAAATTACAAATTTCAGGTTTTCCGACAAATTGAAGTAGATAGCCAGGGTAAGCTGTCCACAGCAACTTCAAATATTGTCGATATAGAAGTAGTAGAACAAGAGTAGCTTCCATCCCCGTCAAAGAGCGAACACTGGGCTGGATACAAGTTTCTTTCAAGGACTCCGATCCGTATGGCTATTGAAATAACAGGGCAGAAGGCAACTGTCAGCGTTGGTGAAAAAATCAGCCTGGGGGTCAAGTATACCAAGGAGTGGGGGATTTTGAAAAGTGTTGAGTGGAAAATTCCCGGCAAGATGGTCAAAGGTTATGCAGCTAACTTTGCAAGCGGAAAAGTCACTAAGATCGAAGAGGCGGATAAGAAGAAGTTTACCATTTACTTTTACTGGGTTGATGGAGATGACGGTCGGGTTGTAGATGCAAAATGCGTATTCACTTCCGGTGGCAAGGATACAAACAAAACAATTTCCGCAACTTTTGATGTCAAAAAACCTAAGATAAAATCCTTTACTTCTAAGACAGGATCAGTTAAGATTAAATCTGGCGAAATGGGTTTCTTCGGTCCCGGTATCAAATGGACAGCTAAGGTGGCACCCAACGGGGCGGCGGCGGGAAAAATAGCTTTCATCCAGCGGATCAATCCGCACAGGGTATGGACTCCGGGAAAGAAGTGGACATCATCTGGAAAATTTGTGCTTGACGGTGCAAACGGTAAAACTGAGATATTCTATGCACAAAAGAAAGAATCCCTCTCTGGGGCTGATGCAACCCTGAAGTCGAATGATAGTCCCAGTAATCCATTGAATGCCTTCTCTAACGCTCTGAAAAATACTGGTGAAGACAAATTCGAACTCTATCTTATGTATAAGTCGAATGAAAGTAATAGCATTTGGGTACCTTTAGGGCTCCTCACGTGGGACTGGAAAGGCGAAGCTAGAAGGACCAGCACTTCTGATCCATGGGGGATGCACGGAACTCCGACTTTTACTAGGAATCCCAGTGGGAGTAACACTGATGATTTTCCAGAATGGGACAAGTACTTCCCTAACCTTGGTTTTACCTAAATCGTGAAGGCCAGCAAGTGTGGAATTTGATTAATAAAACAGAATATGTCGCTGATCTCATCCCGTTTTTGGACATTGATGGAGCGGAAACCGTGGTGGCAGTGGTCAAGGCTACGTACACCTTGAAACCTGAGAATCCTGAATTACCGCTCTCCCTGACTGAAAAGCAGGTGCCGCTCACGTTTGCTGACGAGTATTACGGCGATCCTGAGACATCAAGCCTGCATTATGCCAGTGACATTGTGCCTGAGAAACAAGGGACAGACGTCGTCATGATAGGCCACGCCTATGCCCCGCATGGTCAAGCTGAGGCGATAGATGTGACCTTGGCAACCGGGCCACTTAAAAAGACAATTCGTGTTTTTGGAGACCGTTACTGGAAAAAGTCTTTGGGTAGGGTGTCGATCACCAGCCCTCAGCCTTTCTCCACGATGCCACTTATATACGAACGCGCGTTTGGGGGACTGGATAAAACACACAAGGACCCAAAAAAGTGGGCTGGCGAACCGCGAAACCCTGTTGGAACCGGATTAGTTTCCAACAAGGGCAGGCAAGATTTGGAAGAAATCTCACTACCCAACATCGAGGACCCTTCTGCGCTCATAAAAAGCTTTAGAGACCGTCCTCAACCGGCAGGTTTCGGTTTTGTCACCCCAAGTTGGAAACCGCGACTGGACTATGCCGGCACTTATGACGAGGATTGGAAAGAGAACAGATACCCTCTCTTGCCGCTGGATTTCGATCCGCGGTTCTACAACAGCGCGCACCCCGACTTAATCAGTACGGAGTTCTTCCGTGGAGGAGAACTCGTTAGAGTAGGCAATGCCAGCAAAAAGGGCTCTCTTTCCTTCAAACTTCCAAACGTAGAAGTGAATGCCGAATTCTATATTGACAGTGTTGTTACCAAACAGATGTGCAGGTTGGATACCGTTGTCATCGAACCCGATGAAGAACGATTTGTATTGACTTGGCGCACGAAAGTGCGTTGTCACAGAAAACTCAAATATGTCATGGGAGCGAAGCTGACATCAAGACGAAGAGTAGACGGCCAAAATGATTAACACAAAGAAAGATTCCAACGACAAGGTCGTAATCACCGGACTGGGGCTGATGACCTCTGTTGGTCATAATGCTCCCCAGGCCGTGACTTCTATTCGCGCTGGCATCACCCGA
>JAOUFU010000207.1 GCA_029858035.1 Phycisphaerae bacterium | reverse complement strand
AGACAGGTTTTCCGGCATACACTGCCCCAAGAGACAAATATCGTAAATCCACTCGTTCAATTAGAGCAGCAATTGGTATCTTTTCGAAAGGATAACCAGCTTTTTGCTTCTTTCTATCCAACCAGCCTGACCCCGCTTAAAGTGTTGCACAACATAACTACGAACACTCCTTCTGAATCAAATATAAGAATTGACGACCTGTTGATAACAGCCGAATCTGTTCGATTAAAGGGGACCTGCAATTCATTTGACTCTGTGTACCAGTGGCAGCGGCTTTTACAGCAAATCCCCGGTTTTACGCTTGTCGACGTCAAGGATCCGCAAAGGAACCCAAAAGGTGAGGCCATACACTTTACTATCCTGATATCTTTGGACAGGTCCCCGGCAATACAGGAGAAAAAATGATAAGATTGACAAAAAGAGAAAAATTACTGGCTCTCGCCTTGGCTATTTTCACAGGGGGCTCTTTGCTGTTTGCGTTTGCGGTCAAGCCTGCTCTGGCGAGAACCAAGACTCTCCGTCGCGTTATATTGGAAAAACAGGACGAGCTTGAAAAACTTCGTGCCACAAGCAACGAATATATTCTTCTCCGTGACAGTCTCGACAATATACGCGCAAAAGTGGCTTCGCAGGACAAGGGATTCGAGCTGCTGCCATTCCTGGAATCTCTAATCCGGGAACACGGCCTCGAAAAAAAGGTCGCAACAATGAAGCAGCAGGTATTAAATCTTGGCCCAGGCCACTCCGAGACAATCATCGAAGTAAAACTCGAGAGCTTGACACTTAAGCAGCTTGTTGATTTCCTCCGGAAGGTGGAATCATCAAAGGTCCTGGCAGGAATCAAGAGCCTCTACATAAAAAAGAACCTGACAAACACAGAGATGCTCGATTCAGTGATTGAGATACATAATCCCAAATTAATCCAAAGCTGAATCGCCTAAACGCAATTTTATAAACTCAAACCGACCGACCTCAGGCCGTAAGATACAAATATTCATATTCACGCAGTTGTACTGATGGGATAACACAATCCTGTTAGAGTCCATTTTTGAAAAGAGGCAGTATGACTTACATCAAACCATTCTACGAACACCAAATCCTTCTGAGAGCTATACTGTGAGATTCTATGAGCTGGCTAATATCTTTTCGCGTGCAGCTTCATACCCCTTCTTCAAGCCTACTCCCCACCCCTTTTTGTAGCCTACACTCCACCCCTTCTTATAGCCTTCACGAAATCCTTTCTCATAGCCTTCTTTGTTTCCATCCCTGCTACCCTTTCCATATGCTGCGTTAGCTCCTTGAATGTAGCCCTTCTCATAAGCCCTTTCACAGACATCTTCAGAGGCAACCTGTTTTCTCCTTAATATCACCACACTTCTCCCTTCAAAAAGTAATTGATATATCCTCCGGGCTCCGTCCCGCTCGATAAAAGCAATTCAATTATAGACTGTCCTTGCGACAACACAAGAGAAAAAGAGCAATTCTTGAGTGCGTTTCAGCGTCTTTTTCTCAACACCGCACCCAAACCAGGCAGTAAGCCTATCGGAACAGACATGACACATAAACCGGATACAGTTCGAGCCTGTTCGGATTTTTTTTGAAATAAGGGCGTTTTTTACTCACAGGGAGAGTGTCTTTTCAATAACATTCTCGCTTGCGGTCAGGAAAGAATTGGTTACAATAGCACGTGGCGTATATTCGGTGTAAAAAGAAGTACCTAAAACTTAGTGGAGTCACGCAAATGTCAGAAGAGACAATCGGCACAGTATCAGATTTCTTTGCCCACCCGGTAGTAGCCGCTATAGAGCTGACGGGAACTTTAAAAGTAGGTGATAAAATCCGGATTAAGGGCCATACTACGGACCTTGAACTGGAAGTTGACTCGATGCAGATTAAAAATGCGCCCGTTCAAGAGGCCAAAGCCGGGGATTCTATCGGGATTAAGGTGCCCGAGCGGGTAAGAGACGGCGATACGGTCTATAAGATTGTTGATTGAGTCGCGGCCCATGCTCAAACGGAACAGGTGCAAAACTACTTTGAGGCAATTTGCTGTCTGCAGGAATGGCACCAAAGATAAAAGCATAACAATAGCGTCTATAGACCAACTTGACGCGTCAATACTACCGGCTTTTTATTTGCGCGAACTTTTGCACAGAAAGCTTCGACATAATCTTTAGTATCACTTTGGGCCTTCGCGTATGGGAAAGAAACGGAGGAGAACGACGCCGTGCCTGGGGACTTCGGCCTCGAACTTCTCGTCAAATACGCCGATGTCCTTATGACGCCAGAGGTCCCGTATCCTCCGCGGGCCTTCGATGTCCAACTGCGAGAATCTAACCGATATCGGCCCGGCCACCTCATCGAGATTGAAGAGCCCGACCGCCAGCGAGCCGTCCTCCATCGGTTTGGCGAGGATGAACATCCGGTCTGTCTGTACGATTGGCTTAGCCTGCCGCCCCAATGGGTCCTGATCAACCTCAATTACCTCGGCGTTGCAGAGGACGTTGAGGGTAAACTCATCCAGCCTTGCCATATCACCGGAGTAAAACAGAGGTGCTGCCATCAAACACCACATGGACATGTAGCTGTACTGCTCGTTGGGCGTCAGCTTCGTCGGTATTGGAGGGTCGTCGATTTTATGCGCGTTGCCGACGTATCCTATGAGGATATAATCCGGGTCGTTCCATTCGCCGGGTTTTGCGTATTCCCAATGACGGGCATTGCTCAGGCCTATATGATAGAAACCGGGCAGGTTTGTGCCTCGCTCCAGGCCCAGGTCACCTGTAGTGCGCCAGCAATGGCCTCCGACCTGTCCGCCCCACTTCCAGACTTCGCCCATTCCGTACTGGCAGAGGTTTAAGACAATGTCACGGTCGAGATTTTTGAGTATTGAGCCCATCTTTATATAAGGTTTCTGCAGCTCAGGTAAAGACTGGTCTTTGGCAATCCTGCCGTACGAGCACCAGTCGTACTTTAGAAAATCGAAACCCCACTCGGCGAAAGTCTCGGCGTCCTGCTGCTCGTGCTCGTAGGTGGCGACAAAGCCGGCACATGTGAATGGGCCCGGCGAGGTATATAAGCCTGCCTTTAGGCCCTTGCTGTGGATGTAATCTGTCATCGCCTTCATGTCTGGAAATCTGGCGTTGGTGTTTATGGTCCCGTCCGGATGACGGTTCGGCCCGGTTAGCTGTGGATCCTTCGAGCCGGGCTTTATCATCCAGCAATCGTCGATGTTGACGTACTGATATCCGTAATCGGCCATTCCGGAGTCGATCATCACATCGGCAGCCTCCCGCAGATGCCTGTCGGTTATCCTGTCGTACCAGGTGTACCAGTGGTTCCATCCCATAGGCGGGGTGAGGGCGAGGGTATCTCCGACAACAATATTGAAGTTTCGCTGCGCCTTGCCGTGCGAGTTTGATGCGGTGAGGGTCACATTGTACCGGCGGCGCTCCTTCGGCGTTGTTCCTGTGATGATGCCGGTTGCCTTGTCCAACTTAAGACCGCGAGGCAGTCTCCCGGCGGTAAACGCTATCGGCCTCTCTCCCGTACATGGGATGCGATAGATAAAAGGCCTTCCCGGCCGACAGCCGTAGACACTCGGTCCATTTATTCGAGGCTCCGGGCCGGGCTTCGGCGTGAGAATTATCTTTTCCTCTTTGATAACCGGCGGGTCCATCGCTTTGGGTTTGGCGCCTGTAACCTCAAATTTTGCCAAGGCCCAGTCGGCATGGTCGTAGCCGGCACCATCGCTGGTAGAATCTACCAGTAAAATCAGTGTCTTTATACCTTCGAGATCTACAGAAACCTTCTTGGCAGGTTCGCCGGCTTTCATTACACCGCTGGACCACAGCGATTTTCCATCTGCGTAGACGCGGAATTTGACACTTCCAGTTTTTCCCTTAACCTCATCATCGACGCCCACGAAAGCGGAGAATTTTTTTGAGCCGCCCCGGAGGTCAATATACATCATACTGGCTGCGTGGCTGCCCACTCCCTTGTCAAACTTTTTGCCCGCGATGGAGAGGGGTTTGCCTACGATGGATTTGTTGACCTGAGGTTTTCCCCATCCGACTGTCATCTTACTGAGGTCCAGGGAAGAGAGCCAGACTGTATCCTTCGGATCGGATTCAGCCGACCACAAAGGAGCCGCTAAAGACATCAAGACTACCGCGGCGGTAAGCACATACACGCCTACATTTTTATGATTAACGTTAATCAATCTGAAAGTCTTCATGGGAATCTCCTTACAATACAGGTTTTTACCAAGTCCGGGTAACCTCAACGATAGAATATCATAACAACACTAAGCTTTTCTGTCATTATATTTCTGCTGTTCAGATTCATCTTTTTCGAGACGGCGGGAAAGTCCCGCACGAATTGCGATGAGGTTCAAATAGACGGGAAAAATGGGCATAAAAGTGCTAACTCACCATGACGAAGGCCCGTACTTTTGACCTTTCGCTCCTCATAGGTGTGAGGGACGTTGATGTTATTTTATATTGCAGAATATTGTGACAGTCCTTAATCGAACGAGAGGAGAAACAGGAAACACAAAACATACCTAAATGAAAGAACTATATCAGGTCTGCTCAACAATCCGATGGTCTAACAGATGATTGGGGATGTATGAACTTCATCAGTGATTTTTGGACAATTTTGATGATCACAGAAATAAAGCTGTGAGAATAAGCAACCGCAAAGGAGTTTTCACAGGACCAATCGATTCACAACACACTATATTATAAAGGCTTATGAAAATCTTCAATAGAGGCTAATTTTTTATCCCTTTTCAGTCGATAAGCATTGCAGTATTTTATCATATATGATATAGTATTGCAATGAGATTTGTAGATTTACTAAATAAGGTGTCAGATCTGCCATTTTTTACGACCAGGTTTCTGGCTGCTGGGAGGAATCTGGCCCAGATCAGGCTGCAGCTTAGCAGGTGGGTCAAGAATGAACGGCTAATCAAGCTGCATAAAGGCCTGTACACTCTTGCAGAGCCTTATAGAAAGATCAAGCCGGAACCATTCTGCATTGCAAACGGTCTCAAGCTCGCTTCGTATGTGAGCCTTCAGTCAGCTCTGGCGTGGTACGGCTTGATCCCGGAGTTTGTGCCGGTGGTTACGAGCGTTACTACCGGCAGACCCCAGCTAATCGAAACGCCAATGGGCAGATTTGATTTCAGGCATATCAATAAAAACTTCTTCTGGGGATATCAGCAGGTTGAATTGACGGCCGGACAAACAGCATTTATTGCCCGGCCTGAAAAGGCATTCCTCGACCTTGTGTATTTGACACCCGGAGGCGACAGCGAAGAATTTATTGAAGAACTAAGAATTCAGAACATTGAGCAAATTGATAAAGCTGCTCTCTGGGAATTCGCAGAGAAGGCCCAAAACCCAAAGTTCAAACGAGCTTTGCAAAATATCGTAAGAATTATCAATAGAGGTGAAGGTGTTGAGCTATGAAAGATTATTTAAAGCAACAGATTGAAACCATTGAGGACACAAATCTTGCCAGGTGTATTACCCGTGAATATCTGCAGGCAAGACTTCTTGAATGCCTGCAGGAAAACGGGGCTTTCGTAAATTGGGCATTTGTAGGGGGGACAGCATTGAGGTTTCTGTATATGATGCCACGCTTCTCCGAGGACCTGGATTTTTCTCTTGCAGAGCCAGGTATTGAGGACAATTTTACCGAACTTATGAAAAAAGCCAAGGCCGGTTTCCAGGCAGAAGATTATTCCGTAACTATCAAGGCGAAAACTGAAAAAACAGTTAAGTCAGCTTTCATAAAATTTGACGGCTTACTTTTTGAAATCGGCCTATCGCCTCATCGTTCAGAGGCTATCTCAATTAAAGTAGAGATCGATACAAATCCGCCAACTGGAGCCAACCTGGAAACAAGTGTAGTAAGAAGACACTGCCTGTTGAACTTGCAGCATTATGATAAAGGCTCTTTGCTTGCAGGTAAACTCCATGCTTTACTTACACGCAAATATGTCAAGGGTAGAGATGTTTATGACCTCATGTGGTATCTTTCAGATAAGACCTGGCCTGAGCCCAATTTTTTGCTGTTAAATAATGCCTTACAACAAACCGGCTGGTCCGGACCGGAGATAACGATGGCTAACTGGAAAAAAGAAATAACTGAGAGAGTTTCTCGATATGACTGGGATAAGGTTGTCGCAGACGCCCGTCCTTTCATTGAAAGACGAGACGAGATGAAAATGCTCACTAAGCAAAATTTAATTAAATTATTAAAAGCCTGCTCTTAGTGAGTATGTTTATATCCCAACAGCAAATGTCAAAAGCTGCAGACGAGCCAAAAAAGAGGCCATGTACATTTTGATAAAAGACAATTCCCGGCGACCTTTGGATACTTAATCCGGTCTTCGGGTATGTAAGTGTTTGTGGAAAAAAGCTTTTACAAATGGTTTTGTCGTTAAAGCCTGATCCTTAAAGCCCTGGAATTCGCAAATACAGCTATTCTGAGTAATACTCTTGCTATAAAAGGGTCTTTCCTATACCCTATACCGTATAGGCAAGCTGGAGTGATGGTATACAAAAACGCTGAAATCAAATCATGGTTTTTGCCTGTAACAGGCAGGAAAGGCTTGAGGATTTTTCGGGTTCGGTTTAATTGGTTCAAAATTATTGCTATTACATTCTCTTTGAAAGGCCAAAAGTGATGTCATTGAGGAATTCTGCGTTAATCTTGTTTTTTTCTCTAACCGTTTGTCGTATGTCACTCGCCGATTTCGTTTTATTCGAGGACCGTATAGATTCGCAGCAAAAAACCGAGATTCGGTACGATGTGCCCAATGGTTGTGTTGTGACCGGGCTCGGCTTTCGTGCCGCTTATGATAACATAACAACAATGCACTGCCGATACAACCGGCTTTTGCCGAATGGCAAACTTGGCGAGGCAAAGGAAGTTCATCTTGGCAGCGAAGCCGACCATGCGTGCGAAGCGAAGGTAATGCTGCCGGACGGCTGGGTGGCTGTGGGTTTTGGGGCGGCAGGCGAGCCGGAATGGGACGTGACATTGCTGCGTGTCTGGGCGCGACGGCTGAATGCGGACGGCACATTAGGCGAAATGAAGGCTTTTAGTGACGGCTTTAAGCCGGAGCGCGATTGTGAACGCGATGTTATCCCGGCGGAAGCAGACCGCATTATGGTCGGTGCCGGACTTCGATTTAACCATAACGATATCCAGGGAGTTTATTGCCGTTCAAAGCGCATACTGAAGGTGGATGAGCAGAGCAGCAGGAACCTGCGCGGATTCACGGGGCGGGGCTGGGTGTTGGATGCTGAGCACATTCCGAGTTTGGCCAAGCTTAGCCGTGATATTGAAAAATTCCGCCTCAAGCGAATAGATATGCGATTTGGGAAAGACTTACAGGTACGTGACAATAAAGCAATCCAAGCTCTGTCTGAATTGTCGGCTTCAGCCCGCAAACAAGGAGTACAAAGCTATGCCTGGATCGGGACCATCAACCGCGAATCCCCACAAGAGCTTTTTCTCAGGTTGCCTTATCTTACCGGGATTGTCATGGATATGGCATACCTGCCATCCAATGAGCAAACCGAGTATGTATTAAGGATGTTGTACCCTGTCTGCCGCACTGCCCGGCGGCGGCTATGCCTGCGTTTGGTTGAGTGCGCAGATTCGGGGCACGATACAATCC
>JAOUFU010000206.1 GCA_029858035.1 Phycisphaerae bacterium | reverse complement strand
CAGCAGCTTTACGATTCTAAGTCCTCGTCAGGAGGTAACACCTGTACCGTACGCGCTACAAACTCGTGGAATATTAGTGGACAACGACGGCAAAGTCGGTATCGGAACTGCACCGGCAGATTCACGGCTGACAGTAGACGGCCTGGTTGAATCGATTTCTGAGGGCTTCAAGTATCCCGATGGTACTATTCAGACGACTGCTATGATTGGCGGCCACCCTCACCACACAGAAGCCAGCTATATAATATTCAAAAGAGGCAGTGATGTCATTGCACAGGACGGGAAGGACGGAAGCCTGCTGTTCACCGGAGGTACAACAGACGCCACATCGGTCATCAATGAGGCCATAGAAGAAACGGCATCAGAAGGGGGCGGCATGATTTTCATTAAACCTGGGCTTTATAGCCTGGGCGGAAGATTGAACATCGTTAAGGTAAATAACATCACCATTATGGGTACTGATGGCACGATTCTGACAGATCCATGCTCTGGCAGTGCTATGCTGATAGATGAGGACTCGAAGAACATTACACTGCACCGTCTGACATTTCGGGACTGTAACGGTACGGGAATAAACCTACTACAAGGCAGCAATATCCGAATATTTGATTGTGTCTTCGAGAACATTCAGCAATCAGCGATTAAAGTGAGAATTGGAGACGATCCCAATTATCCGGTGGAGAATCTCTGGATTACGGGCTGCCATATACGTGCGGCGGGCCTTAATGGCACGAGGGCCATTCATATCTACCGTACCAAGAACCTCTTTGTGCAGAATAATCTGGTCGAGGACTGCAACGGGATCGGCATCAATATCCAACATGCATCTGAAAGGGTAATATGCGAGAACAACATCCTCTTGAATAATGGCCGTGAGTTACCGGCTGGACACGGTATATACATAGGCAGTAACAGCGCATATGTGACAATCCGTGGAAATGTGATAACTGGCAACGGCGGGAATGGTATCGAGGCAGCATCAAGCTCCCTGTATAACATAGAAGATGAAGAGGGAAACGTAATTGAACGAGGTCCCAGAAGCCCGCTCTACGTGATCACTGACAATATCTGTGTGGGAAATGGTGTTGCAGAACGTGGCAATGGGATCTATATCACCGGACGTGACCACGTTGTCAGCAATAACCTCTGCCGCGACAACGGAGGCGATGGAATACATGTTGGATTTCCAAATGTTGTGAGCCGGATCGTAATACAGGGAAATGTAATCGGGAACAATAATAAGATGAATCTAACCAACTTCATGTGGGGCTCTGGAATCGCACTCACCGATCTCGGTGCTGTAAATGAACCACCCCCATTGGATGACCAGCTTCTTTTAATCAGAGACAATCTGATTTATAAGGACTCGGACTCGAATCAGTTACGGGCTATATACTGTGCGATCGATTCTGACGGTATCCTTATTGAGGGCAATCGCGTGGAAGGTCATGATCAGCCCCAGATTGAATGGGACCCATCAGCCGATCACATCATAGTACGACGAAATCCGGGATTCAAGACAGAGGCTTTCGGTAGCGCCATAGATACTTTTGCTGCCGATACAAATGGTGTCGTAGATGTGGACCTCGCCGATTACCTGGACGACGTTAACGAAGGGCTTGTTGCGATAGATCCAAATCTTTTTAGAGTGACACCAAGAGCCACTTCTGCCGGAGGTTACGGTGGCGGCTATTTCAATTACTGGGTAGAGCAGACCTCTGACACAATTATGGGAATATACTGGGACAGCGGCAACGCACGTACTGGGATTGGCTTCAATTGGATATATGGAAAGCCATAAGTCCCAGCGCGAGCAAAGTGGAAATTGAGATGAAATCAAATCCGCTCTCTGCGGAAAATGACTTATCGAAAAAGCATTTGGAGACCGAGAACCTATCTTTAAAACTGGATCTCGATGGTCTGGAAAAAATTGATATATCAAAGGAAATTGGCTGAAGTGATGTCAGAAGTATAGGACAAGCCATGAAAGTTGGCGATTTTATGAAAGGGTAAAAAGATGAAAAAAGCAAAAGTGTCAGCGATTATGGTTTTGATACAGGGCTTGATGTTCTGTTTGGCAAATATTTGCGAGGCGGAGCCAATGGGTACGGCGTTTACGTACCAAGGGCGGCTCATAGACAGCAATAGTGTTGCGGATAGACTCTATGACTTTCAGTTCGCCCTCTTCGACGACCCCATCCCTGGTGTTGGTATCCTGCAGGGATATATCGATGTAAACGACCTCGATGTAATCGATGGTTACTTCACAGTGGAACTGGATTTTAATGAACCTAACGCTTTTACGGGGGATAGGTGCTGGCTTGAGGTAGCCGTTCGGCCGGGCGACAGTAATGACCCGAAGGCTTTTGTTAAGCTGAGTCCACGGCAGGAGGTAACACCAACGCCGTATGCGCTTTATGCCAAGTCGGCGGGTTTGCAGGTGCCGATTCAGGTCAGTGGTTCATTTGATTTTCCGGCGGCGGTTATAGAGGCTACGAACACGAGCACAGGCAATGGGTATGCCATTGCCGGTATACAGTCCGACAAAGGGACGGTGGGCTATGTGGGGGGCTACTATGGCATATACGGTAGGCATGACGGCGGTCATAACTATGGGTATCTAGGCGGTAGTGACTATGGAGTGTACGGACGCAACATCAACGAGAACCACGGCTATCTCGGTAGCGACAGCTATGGTGTGTATGGCTCCAGTATCAGCGGTGTGGCGGGTTATTTTACTTCCAGCTCCGGTCACGGCCTTATAGTAGAAAGCGGCAACGTTGGCATCGGGACGACTAATCCTTATAGTCTTAGTCAACTTGAAGTTGCAAACTTCTCAACAAGTGATCATGCCAGAGCGGTCTATGGCAGGGCCTGGGATAACGGAAACGTCACCAATTATGGTGGTTACTTTACGGCTGCAGGTATCAAAGGCAGGGGTGTATACGGCTCGGCCTCGGCCTCCTCTGGCATAGGTGTCTATGGCATTGCCGGGAATCCCGGTGATTTCACCAACTATGGTGGCTACTTTTTAGCCTTGGGCAGCTCTGGGAGAGGCATCTATGGCAATGCCAGCGGTAGCAACGGTATTGGTGTTTATGGAGAAAGCAGCACTGGCATTGGGGGATATTTCACTTCTAATACAGGTTATGGGCTCATCGTAGACAGTGGCAATGTCGGCATCGGTACGACGAATCCACCGACCGTTTTGGCTCTTGGTACAAGAGTCGACCCAATAATTTCAGTAGCGTCTACGATTGGTAATGACTCCACCTTTTTAGGACTGGCTGGAGGTGGATCTATGGCTTATGACCGAGGATCTTCCATCGCCCTTCATGGAAACGAGCATACCAACAAGGGCACAATGTGGTTCCGGGCAGGATGGGATCCTTCGACAATGACCAGTGCCAATGACGGGGATTTGATTATCGAAACGGCAGATACCGAACGTTTCAGGATCGATATAGGCGGCAACGTCGGCATCGGGACGACGAGCCCGGCGAGTAAATTACACGTGGCCGGGGGGTGCATCACGGGCAGCATGTGTTCGGACATTCGGCTTAAGAAAAATATCGAGCCATTGCCTTCGGACGATTCAATATTGGACAGAGTTATGGGATTGCAGGCAGTGACTTTTGAATGGAAACACAGAGACGACGGCAAAAGGCAAATCGGCCTGATTGCCCAGGATGTTGAGATTCTCTTTCCTGAAGTGGTGACGACGCCGGATGACGACACTTGTGAGAAAGGATTGTTGGCAACCGGGCTGGACGCTGTCCTCGTTGAGGCGATAAAGGAGCTTAAGGCGGAAAATGAGCTATTGAAAGACCAGTTAAAAGCACAAAACCTGATGTTAAAAAAGAGACTCGATGCTCTGGAAAAGATGATACGGCAAAAAAGTTTCTCTGACGCGATATAAAACTCACAGGATAAGCCGGGAAATATTAACCATTTTAGAAAGGATAGAAAGATGAAATGTACAAAGATGTTAGCAACTTTTGTTGTCTTGCTGGTGTTGTGTATAGCGGGCATCAGCAGGGGGCAGCGTAAGATGTACTGGACGGATGCCATGGCCAATAAGAACCAGCGGGCCAATCTTGACGGCTCGGCGGTGGAGGACCTGGTTTCCAGCTCGATTCCCACCGGCATAGCGATCGATATAGCCGGAGGTAAGATGTACTGGATATCCATGGGAACCGACAAAATCTATCGTACAAACCTTGACGGCTCGGGATCACAGACCCTCGTTGGCGGCTTGAGCACCCCCTATGACATATGTCTTGATATAGCCGCAGGCAAGATGTACTGGACGGACTTCGGGTCTAAGAAAATCCAGCGTGCGAACCTTGACGGCTCAAATGTCCAGGACGTGATTACGGGCCTGAGCAATCCCCGAGGCATGGACCTTGATATTGCCGGAGGCAAGATATACTGGGCAGATTCCGGGCCTTATAGGATCCGGCGTGTAAACCTGGATGGCTCTGGGATTGAGGACGTGGTTACAGGCTTGGATGCTCCACATGATGTCGCCGTCGATATTGTCGGTGGCAAGATATACTGGCCGGACTTTGGGACTAAGAAAATCCAGCGTGCGAACCTTGACGGTTCGGGAGTCGAGGATCTTGTCACCGGTTTGGCTTACCCTTATGGCATAGCTTTGGATATTGTGAAAGGAAAAATGTACTGGGCGGACTATAGCGCCAGTAAGATTCAGTGTGCAAATCTGGACGGGTCTTCGGTCGAAGATGTTGTCACCGGCTTAAGCGGCCCTCGGCTTATAGTTGTTTTGCCGCCAACTGTTACTTACCAGGGCCGGCTTCTCGACAACAGCAGCGTCGCGGATGGGCTTTATGACCTGCGCTTTTCGGCCTACAACGAAGAAGGCGATGTAAACGCCCTGACAGTTGCGGGTGCACAGGATGTCGATGTAATCGACGGCTATTTCACAGTCCAGCTCGGCCTTGACGGCGTTGAGTTTAACGGTAACGGTGTTCACTGGCTGGAAATCGCTGTCAGGGACGCCAACAGTACCGATCCCAACGCCTACGTAACGCTAAGCCCGCGGCAGCAATTAACACCGACGCCGTATGCTGTTTATGCTGAAAATGCCGGCGTGGACAGCGACTGGATGGTTTCGGGAAATAATATGTATTCAATCCCATCCGGGAGGGTGGGCATCGGAACAACGAGTCCATCTTCCAAACTTCACGTAGAGGATGATTCAACAAATGATGTAAAAGTAACGATAAATAACCTAAATGATACCGGTTCGGAGCGTCTTTATTTTGGAAGTGATGCAGGAATAATTGCATGGGGAGCAACCAACACCAGTTATCCAGGTAAATGGCGGTTTTTCAATAACAGAACTTCCGGTCACTACGATTGGATCACAGGTGGCTCAGTAAGAATGATGCTTGCCAGTAACGGCAGTCTCGGCATCGGTACGATAGACCCGGAAGCGAAACTGCATATCAGGTCTAGTTACCCTGAGGTTAGGTTTGAGGAATCCGATCAAAGCGACAAGAAGTGGTCCATTGCGGGCTACAACTCCGGTTTGTTATTTGCCGAAACCGGAGAAGGTAATGCGATGTTTATTGATGAGGGTGGCAGGGTTGGCATTGGAACGACAAGTCCATCACAACAATTAGACGTTTCCGGTTACATCGTGGCCTCAAGGTACTACGATCGAGACGATACGAGCTACTATTTAGACCCGTCAAGTACCGGCTACTCTGCAAAGTTCGCCGGTAATGTCGGCATCGGGACGACAGCTCCGACTTCCAAACTTCACATACAGGATAATACAACCGGTGAAGTAAAAGTAACCATAAACAATCAAAATAGCACTGGTACTGAGCGTCTTTATTTTGGAAGTGATTCAGGAATAATTGCATGGGGATCATCCAACACCTCTTATCCAGGTAAATGTCGGTTTTTCAATAACAGAACTTCCGCAAACTACGATTGGATTACAAGCGGTTCAATAAAGATGACTCTTGCCAATAACGGTAACCTCGGCATCGGGACTACGGCACCGGCAGCGAAGCTGGATGTAGCCGGCAGGACACGTACGGAAGTATTAGAGATCACGGGAGGCAGCGACCTTTCGGAGCAGTTTGAAATCGAAGGAAAACAACAGAAAGTTGAGCCCGGAATGGTTGTCTGTATCGATCCGGCCAATTGCGGCAATCTTGTTGTCAGTCAAAAGGCATACGACCGGACGGTAGCCGGTATAGTAAGCGGAGCCGGCGGCGTTAAGCCGGGGATGCTGATGGGACAAAAAGGGACCATGGCCGACGGGGAACACCCTGTAGCACTGACCGGCCGAGCGTACTGCCGGGCGGATGCCTCAAACGGTGCAATCACACCGGGTGATTTACTTACGACCTCAGATGTTGCCGGGCACGCGATGAAAGTTTCCGATTACGACCGTGCCCAGGGGGCAATACTCGGCAAGGCCATGTCTTCTTTGAATGAGGGCAGAGGACTTGTGCTTGTCCTGGTTACCTTACAGTAAGATTAAGGAGATAGAACTATGAAAGCAAAATATATAAATATACGGCAGTCAATCCTGTGGCGCTATCTTTTTGGTGCTGCACTGGCTCTTTTGCTGTTGGCGCAGTCGGGGCCTGGCCAAGTGAGAGGCGAAATCAGGAAGATCGACGTGTTTGGGTCAGGTACTCGGTTTATCCCGGACATTGAGACCGGCGGTATAGAAACAATAAGCGGAGATGAGATTATAGACATCATCATCATTGGTGATGGTTATACGTGTTCCAGTCCCTCGAGTTGTGAAGACAGTGATTTTTTCAACGATGCTCAAACCTGGTACGACAACCTTTTCGATTCCGTTGATGGTATTCGGCCGTATTCATTGTACCGTCGAGCATTTCGCGTGCATGCTGTTTTCGAGCCGTCGGACGATCACGCTTCGGCGGATAGAGAATCCTATTTCAGAATAAAGGTCAGTTGTGATCCGGATGCCGACGATCCGAGCAGGGCATGCAGTATTGACCCTGATTCGAACTGGCAAAGGGATGGAACTGATACGGACAATATTGTCTTCCGGGATCGGCTCTTTCAAGCCATAGATGATGTGGATGCGTTTACGTCAGGGTCACTTAACCTTACAAAATATCCTGATGACCTGGGGGATTTTGATAATTTTGAGGGCGTTTATAGAAATCTTGTTGTGGTGTTTTTAGTGCGTGGATACAGGGATATTGCAAAAACGGTTGTCGGTCATTTGAGCGGCTTTGCCGATAAGGTTGAGTCAATGACGGGAGATCCGCCGGACAAGGTCCGTGTTGGATTTGGAAGAGGATGGGAGCATGAGTTCGGACACGCATTTGCCTTTTTGAAAGATGAGTATATCGGTAACGATAAGCGCGGGACGACCTCCAGCGGCACAAACCCGGCGCCTTCCGAACGGTCGATTTTTAATTTGTCCAACCTGACATACAGCAATGCCCGCTGTGACCTGCTCTGGCCGCACATAGCTCCCGGCGGAAGATACAATCCCAATGTGCATTCGCTGATAGGTAATCTTTTCAAGGGTGGAGGCAACGAGCATGGTGTCTGGCACAGCGAATACCAGTGTCTGATCAATGGCGGACACCATAATTATCTCTGCGATAATGACGACCCGGACAGCGACTATTATGATCTAAGAGATATTGAACACTATTGCTTTTGGT
>JAOUFU010000205.1 GCA_029858035.1 Phycisphaerae bacterium | reverse complement strand
ATAGAAGACCAAATAACCATTTTTAGTAATCGTTGTCCCATCGGCAATCCTGTATTTGGTCATGTTCGGCTCATCCCTGTTATTATCACTAAGGAACCAGCCGCCAATGTTAATCGCTTCGTCGGTGGTATTGTGCAGCTCAATCCAGTCCGGGCCTGCATTCGAGTGCGCCATAACTTCGTTGATTACCACGGCACCGGGGTCGGGGAGAATGCCGCTGTCGTCGGCGCCGGGCGAGCCGTTGCGGTATACACTCGCACGCCAGGAGCTTTTCTGGCTCCAGCGTCCCATCGGGTCGGCTATACCCTGAAATTCACTTTCGCTCACTGCCCGATTATAGATGCGTACATCGTCGATTAAACCGTTGTAATAAAGCGGAGAAACAGGTTCGCAGCCAATATAAGCATTATTGTTAACCCCTAAAAAACCGGTTGAAGAATCACTGTCTTTCAGTTGGCCGTTAACGTACAGCTTCAGGTTGGAACCATCATTTGTACCGGCAACATGGTACCATTCGTTTGGATTAATTGTTTCGGGTGAAATAGCCTGAACAAAAGCAGCACCTACAACAACATAAAATGCAGGCCTATCACTGGAAATATAGAAATAATAACCATTACCCACGTTCTGGGTCAGTATAGGATTCCATATTCCTGCATACTCGCTCGTGCGTATCCATGCCTGGGCAGTTACAGAATTGCCCATTAAAGGAGCGATGGGAGCAACAGAGACATAATCCCCGGCACCATCAAAGCTCAAAGCCCCATTAATTCGACCGGCTGTCCAGGTTGGGTCCCCATTTAGGGTCCCGTTGTTGGTACCGGCGCTGTCCGTCGCGGTGCCGCCGGAGCCGTCATCGAACTTCCAGTGGGCGACCAGGCCTTCCGAACCATAAATGGCGCTGTCGCCGGGATCTATGATAGTTAGTGAAAAACCATCGCCGTCGGTGATTGGATGCCAGCCGTCCTTGTACTCAAAATCCAAAATCGTCCGGCCGATAGCATCCTCCAGTTTAATCCTTTCACCATTGTTGGCCAGGCTGCCGGTGTACTGGCCCGCTACATTGACTGATGTGCCGTATTGCGCTTCAAATGCACTCTGGTTTCTCACAACTACGACGCATTCGCCGGGGTCAAGCTCCATGTCCGGGAAGGTGAAATTGATTCCTTCAGTGAATTTTACCAGATTCAGATTCAGCGTACTTGCTCCGATATTTTTCAGTTCAATGAACTCCTCGTTTGGATCATTTATATTACCCGTGTTCCTTGGATTGTACATAATCTCGGTGATGCGCAGGTTCTCGACGAGCGGGCCGACAGAATATATCGCCTCGTTCAACGCGCTCCATGTGCCACCGCTCAGCACGCGTGCCTTGACGTGTGTGCTTTTGCTTAAAGTAACAGCGGCCGGGCTGGCAGATGGAGTTCCGACAGGATTGCCGGTCAAAGGTTCACGCGGGTCGCTGCCGCTGGTGGTGTAATAGATCGTACCGGACGAAGCCGTTATGTTCAGATTGAATCCGCTGGGAACATCCCCGCCATTCTGGTTAAACGATGGGGCACTAACGCTCGGATAAAGTGGCGCAGTTCCACCGCCATCCCCACTCCAAAGCGTTGTAACCTTAAGCTGGTTGATGATGGTACCGGAACGGCTGGGGAAGAAACCGGTGACTTCGTTATTGATTGCGCTCTCCCAGTTGTCCTTGGTGAGTGGTGTGCCTGTCTTGGAATCGCCCCAGCGTGCTGACTCGGCAATAATCGCCATGTCGATTTGTGCGGCACGCTCCTGGAAGCGTTCAATGGCAGCGTCCGCCCTCAAAATACCATCATTCATAAGATGCTTGTGCGCGTGGTCAGAAAAGCGCAACCGGTACTCCGGAACGAGCATCAACCTCTGATGAATCCACTGCGGATTGCAGTATTGGAATTGGTTGCCGCACGAAAAAGGACCGGTTCGGCTCGTAAGACCCCTTGACATAATGTGCTCAGCGTCGTGAACGAAGTAGCGAAACCCTTCCTCTCCGTTTTGGTTGCGGACGCCGTACCAGTTGTTGGTCCTGGTGTTGCTCAGGAAGTTGGAGATTGGTGCGTCACGGTCGCCGTCGTAGAAGACCATAATCATGTAGTCGATAAGGTTGTCAACATCGAGCAGGACCGGATAACTCGGATTTCGCGTACCGTTCGAGTTCAGTCCCTGCATCTGAAGGTAGAGGTTCAATCGCTGAGAGTCCGAAGCGCCGGGGAGGTTATTGGTAAGATCCCAAAGATCCCGAAAGTAATCAAGGGTGCCGTCGGTGGCCTCGATCGTATAGCCGGCATTCGGTCCGGTAGCTTTGACACAGTCCCATTCTTCTCTGTCGCCGCCGAAATAAGAAGCGGCGTATGAAGCCTCGGAACGTTCCTGGGTCTGGTAGAGGCCCCAATACTGGCCGTTGATGTAGAGGTGGTAGTATCGGCTGCGAGTGTAACCATGGCCGGTCTGCCCCTGGCTGTCGCGTGCCCAGACTTCCCGGCACATGGTATTGCTGCTGTCGCCACCGTAGCTCCAGGAATAGTTCTGGGCAGTGCGAAAGTCGAACTTGTCGAAGGCATCTACACCTTCATCGCCAAAAAGCGGATAATTGAGTTTGCCGTCACCATATTCATTGCGGAAAAAGAGCCGGAACGCATGCTTGGGATTGTCACCGCTGCGGCTGTAGCCCCCGCGAATTCTAAGGCCTGTGTTGACTTGGAAACCATCTCGCATATCAGCGGGCATTCCCCAGCGCACTGTCCCGTCACCGTTACGTACCTGCACTCGGTCGGGAAATCCTGGGCCTTGTATGCTTGGAGGATAGAGCAGCTCCAGCGATGCTTTCCGTTCCCAATTGCGGCCGTGGCCGCCCGCATTTACGTAAATACCGGTCGAGGGGTTGAACAGGTTGGTAAGGTCAGTCACAATGGACATCGTGGGGATTGCCGTCAGGGCTCCCCAGAGCTGAGGCCCCCACGTTGGATTGTTTACAATATCAGGATCCATACCGTAGTTTATGGTTTGGCCATTTACCGAACCCGTCGGCCAGCCGGGGCCGGGTGCTTGACCAAGGGGCGACTGGGTAAAAACGTCGTTGAGGAAAATGTAGGTATAAGTCTCGACCGCGGAGTCCAGCCAGCCCGGCCTGACCGCAATGGCACGAATAGTGGTAGTCACATTCACATTGAGCGGGCTAATGTAAGTACTCCCATGTGTTATCGTCGGTTCTGAACCATCGAGGGTGTAACGGATCTCAGCACCTTCGGTCCCGGTGGACAGAGTCAACTGGAATGGGGTACCATAAAAACCACGCTTATGACTGAACCAAACCTCCTCAACAGCACCCTGTGCACCAGAAACGTTGAAATTGCGCGGCGTCGGTTGAGTGAAGTATTGCGGGACAGTCATGTTGCTGGCGGCGGTCAGCTCAGGCAGAATCAGGAAATTAGGATCGGTAGAACCATCGTTGAGCCCGTGAATAGCCAGCACGTTCTTGCCGGCTTGCAGCGTGCCCAGAAAAGCCGTAAGGTTAATAACCTCAAAGACCGAAGCGTCCTGAATCGGACGATTAGAATCTGCTGTAGAGTTCCACTGCACCGAACTCGGTGCGTTGCGGCTGGCAACTTGCTGGCCATTAAGGTACGCCACAAAACCGTCCTCGTACTTCATCCGCAACGTTAAAGTATCAAAGATCTCCGGCTCCCCTAATTCGAGATTAAACTCGGTGCGTATCCATAGCGAGGCGTTGGCACCTAACATATCGTTCTTAACATTGGTGCCGCTGAAACCCCCCTCAAGCTTGAAAACATCAAAGGAATAAGCTTTATAACCACTCTCGCTACTCGGGTCGGCCTCGGCCCGGACCGTAAAGCTTCCATCAGCAGCCGTAATACCCGTCCAGCGAGCAACATAACCTGCGTCATAATTATAACCGGTGTTAAACCTTACTTGGTTTTCTGCGAGGACATCAACGCCATCTGTACTCGCATTGGTATATGTGTCCGCACCAGTAAGGGTATAAACCGCCCATCGGTTTGTATAGTTGGGATTTCCCCGATTAGCAGACGTAGCAAAGGTGTACTCGGTCGACGGATCCAGGCCCGTAAATGCTAAGTTGACTTGCCAGCCGGCACTGCCATAAAGAAGCACACCAGTCATGTCGGCTGTCCCACCGAATGTGGTATAGGCATCGGTGCCTATTGCGCAGTCACTTCCGCCACTATCCGGCTGCCAACTCACGCCGCCACTCTGCGTCATCGTCGCCGTGACACCTATATCATCGCCGGTTGTATGGTCTACCAACGGTCCCGATGTTGAACTGCTGCCAATACCATAAGTCGTAACGTTGTCGGTGATATACTGGTCGCTGCTGCGATACACGCAATCGTTGTAAGCCACTCTTGGCGTGCCCCCAACGCCGAAGCCAAGCCCGGTCTTTCCGGTATCCCAGGTTGAATCATCGAAGTCAATAGCGGCCCAACCTGTGCCCAAAACCGCATCATCGCTGGTTGGCACGTGATATGAGGCAATCGCACCAGCCGACACGAGCGTTGCGCCGTACTGTGTCAGACCATAGGAAACATCAATCAACTGTATAGGGTACGGCTTGTACTCGTGGACAATGGTCATACCGTCAGGCGCTACCAATGCCAGATATTCCCCTGCTTTGTCGAGCTCGAAGTTGGTGTGATAGTCACCGCCAGGATCAAGATACGGGTAATTATACGGGTTATTCTCATACGTCTTATCAGATGCAAAGATAATCCGAAACTCACCGGACTTAATCCTGAGGCCGTCAGGGAATTGCCACTTGGTCAGGTTGGAATCATTATCAGTCAGATACCAGCCATCCAGATTAACAGTTGTATCCGAGGGATTGTAAATCTCAATCCAGTCGGAGTTTTTGCCGTCTCCGTCCAGAAGATCGCCTTCTTCCAGCGGTTCCTCGCTGGCATTGTCAGCCATAAATTCGCTGATGACTAAGTGGGGATTTACTACCTGCCAGTTTTTTGCCAGGAGGGCAAGGTCGACCATATTTACACCATCAGCGTCATCCAGGTCGGCAATACAATCAAGGACAAGGCAGTCCGGGTCCAACCACTGCAAGGCATACATCCGCAGGTCTTTGTAATCAACCCTGTAGTCCCTGTTCAAATCACCTTCAGCAAAAAACTGGGCTTCAGAAGAACCGGCCAAAGATACTATAAATATCACTGATAACGCCGTAAGGCGTCCCCAAGCGGATAATAAGGTCTTCTTAAAAATGGGCATCTATATCGTCCTTCCTCACTGATGTTTTAGGTTACTAATCGCGGTTTTACCTCCCAGGCTAGGCGCCGCGGCGACTGCTGCGGATTCCCATCTTGCGAACTATTGCAAAAAGGGGACTATGTAACCTGTGGGCCCTAAAGTCTCAATTATCGAACACGCAATTTTTCTCATTTTAACATATTTAGGAGAGAAAATCTACCTTTTTTTCGTTTGAGACGACTGTCCTGCAAATTATGGGCAAATTTTTCCGCCGTAAGGTGTCCCCAAGCGGAAAACTTGTCCGCCACACTTATTGGCGGACTTGCCCTTAAGTGCCGCCTGTCAAATCACCTTTCGCAAATCCGGCTATCACCTTAATCCGCCACGAATATGGACGGATTAAAGCTGTGTTGACCGAAACTTCGCTTTGGTGTAGGATGTCTGTTCGCTGAAAGGGCAGTCCTATGGACTCCTTACGGAGAACAAATCTGATGAGTGTAGTAGCTAAGGTCAAATTTACCAACTATGAAACAAGTGTAGCAAAAGCACTTGATTTGATAAAAGCAGCCGGCAAGTTACCACAAAAAGGTCTGGTCATTATCAAGCCGAACCTCACTAATGCCAATCCTCCACCCGTTACTACCAACGTCAAAGCTGTCGAGTCCGTTTATAATTATTGTAAGTCAAACAGCAATGCCACAATTGCTATCGGTGAGGGCTGCGGCGAAGGTATTACCGCAAACACTTTCAAGGCCAATGGTTATACCAGGCTGGCCGATAAATATGGAATAAGATTGATTGATTTTAATGAAGAAAAAGCCATTGTATTGAAAAGAAAAGATACTCTTCAGTTGAAACAGGTTTATATCCCGGAGATTGTCAAAGACGCCTTTATTATTTCTTTACCGGTACTTAAGGACCATTGTTTCACGGTAACCACTGTCGCCATGAAGAATATGTTTGGAATTGCTCCTGCTCCCTATTATCGTGGTTCCTGGAACAAATCAAAATTACACTCTCCTTCAACCCACAAGTCCGTTATAGATATTTGCCTGTACAAAAAACCCGACCTTTGCGTCGTGGACGCTTCGGTCGCCCTCGCCGGGACCCACCTTTCGGGTGAAAGCAAAAACCTGGGATTGATACTTGCAGGTTTCGACGCGGTGGCGGTTGATGCCGTAGGCAGTGAACTATTAGGTCATGACCCAAAAGAGATCCGGTATCTCACCCTCGCTAACAACGTTTTAGGCAGTTTAGACAATATTGAGATTCTCAATGGTTAAAGAAAATGTCAATTATTCCGAACATATTCAGTCAAGAGAGGCTATCTATACAATATATCTGAAACGAAAAAAAGTTTTATTTTTTGAGAAGTGTGTACAATGTTAGCCGGCCGGGCCTTAACCTATTTGTTAGTTCTTCCAATCTTTCTTGTGTCTTTGACTATCCACGAATATGCACACGCCTGGATGGCCTACAGGTATGGTGATGATACAGCTAAAAGTATGGGGCGTCTGACTCTGAATCCTTTAGCCCATATTAGTCTGTTAGGTACAATTATTATGCCAATCCTCGTACATTTCGGCTGGGCAAAGCCAATACCAGTTAATTTTTCGATTCTTACCAAAAAGCAAATCTTTTGCGTAGCAGCTGCCGGCCCTCTTGCTAATATACTATTGGCTCTTATTTTAACCGGCGCTTTTCACATCCTCAGTCTTGAAGCGGTACCTCTTTTGGGCAACTTTGTATTGCTGGCAATAATGTTTAATATCATCTTAGCCGTGTTCAACTTAATTCCGATACCGCCCTTGGATGGCTCTCGGTTGGTACATACCCTATTGAAATCTCCCAGGGCAATTAACGCATATTACAAGTTTGGCCGCTACGGGATATTTGTCCTTATAGCTTTTTTGCTGCTCGGAGGACTACAGGTCGTTGTATTGCCTTTGTTCAAACTGTTTTGTACTTTGCTTGAACTACCCGCTTAGTGGATAAAAAATAATATCAAAATCAATATGTGAAAAGCAATGAGAGGATGAAATCATGAAAAATCGAATAAACAAATCCTGCGGGAAATTATCCATTAGTCAAAAATCCATATCAGCCCAGCGAGGAAGTGTGGATGTCGGAAAACTTATTGGTATTGTCATATCCCTTATTGTTCTTGGTCTTCTCGGCTTCGGAGTTGCGTGGATTGTCAAAAGTACGGGAGAGGCAGGCAGCCAATATACTGGGGCGATGATAAACACAAAACGCAAGGCCGTAGCCCTCCAGTGTCAAATGAACCTGAACACTATTTGGCAGAACTTACGAATGTATGCAATAGAAAAGGATGGCTTTCCACCTTCGCTGAAAACATTGGTAGATTGGGGAGCTGACTCAAAACTATTGCGTTGTCCGGTCCCGGATGGAGGGCAATACCTTTATATCCCCGGCCAGAATGAGAACATGCCAGGCCAAAAT
>JAOUFU010000204.1 GCA_029858035.1 Phycisphaerae bacterium | reverse complement strand
ATGCGCAATATTTCTGAATAAGGACCCTTTCTGGTAAGTTTCGTATTCACTTAACGGCCCGGTTTCCGAATCGGCACCCAATCGGGCTCTTTGTTATGGTTGCCATCGGTGGTAACTTTTACCCAATTGCCCGTCATATCACTGATACATATATTCCAGCCCGGCGCCATACCACCCACCATTTCATTTGCCTCGGGGCCGTGGCTGAAGGCAATGTATTTAGCGTCCGGTGAGAATTCAGAATGATAAACCTCATCCTCTTTGCCGCACTTCACAACGCGACGAACCTCAGTAACACGTGGTTCGCCGGTAGTCGTATCGATATTTGCCACGCACAAATCCCAATCAGTCAGACCCCAGGTAATCCTTTTACCATCAAAACTCCAGTCAGGCCGGCAGCCTGTAACGCCATACTTCGTTAAGTCAAAAACTTTATTTGCATCAATTTGAAAAGCCAGGTTCGCGTGCTTGAAACCCATCCCCCCATGTACGGTAGCAAGAAACCATCTCCCGTCGGGTGACCAGCAAATGTTATACAGATGATGCAGATTTGTGTTTGGATGCTGCGTGTGTTTGCGTGTTTCTATATCGTAAAAGAAAAGGCCCTTCGTGGCGTAGTCGGTAATAGTATAGCGGTCAAATTCGCCCTTTAGATAGGCAATCGTTTTGCCGTCGCGGCCCCAGCAGGGCTGCCGTGCGTTATCAGTGACCTTTACACGCCTGCTTCCATCGATATTCATATAATAGACATTTCGAGTTTTTTTCTTTTCTACCAATTCATCAGCAACAAAACAAATCTTCGTACCATCAGGAGAGGCATGGGGATATAATTCATCTACATCCGGCGTGCGTGTGAGATTACCGGGATTGGAGCCATCGGCATTTACCAGGTAGAGCTCCCAGTTTTCGGTGCCATTGGTTTTACGGTAGGATTCGTACACTATTTTATAGGGGATTTTCCTGAGGTCGAGAGCATCCGGCGGTGAGGGAGCTTCTCTAAGCTTTAGCTGAGCTTTTGCCTGTGAAGCACAAACACCTTCATTTACCGTAACAAGAATTACCAAAAAAGAGAAAATAATTCCTACACTTGTTTTAGACAATTTAGTCTTTGACATAATGGTCCTTTCTTCTTTCGATTCTCCCGGACTGTATTATTTTAGCTTTCACTTTGCTACCAGTTTACTGTTTGGAATTGCAACCGGGACCCAATCGGGCTCCTTGTTGTGGTTTCCATCGGTGGTGATTTTCACCCATTTACCCGTCATGTCTGCCACGCAGATATTCCAGCCCCTGGCTTTACCGCCAACCTGCTGACCTCCATCAAAAGAGCCATAGCTGAAAGCAACATACTTGGCATCCGGTGAGATGTCAACATGATAAACCTTAGATTCATCCAGGCAGTTTACAATATCACGAATATTAGTTATGCGGGGGATACCGGACTTGTCATCGAAATCTCCAATACGTAGATTCGAATCAGTTTCGCCCCATACCATTTTCCTACCATCGAGACTGAAGTCGGGTCTACACCCTATAACGCCCCACCGTTCCAGATCGAAGAGTTTTTTGCCATTTGCCTCAAAAGCCAGTATGGCATCGCTGAATTCCATTGCTCCCTGGACGGCACCAACAAACCATTTGCCGTCCGGTGACCAGCAAATCGCATAAATGTGGAGCAAATCTTTATTCGGGTGCTGGCGATGCCGACGTGTCTGCAAATCATAGATGAAAAGTCCGCCTGTCGCGTACTCCCTTGTACTGTAACGCTCATACTCTCCTTTTAGATAAGCGATGCTCTTGCTATCCGGGGACCAGCATGGCTGGCGAGCGTTATCAGCAACTTTGACACGGCCTGTTCCATCGATGTTCATGTAGTAGACACTTCGAATCTTTTTTCTTCCCGTCCCTTCATCAACAACGAAAGATATTTTCGTGCCGTCAGGAGAAACGTGCGGATACATCTCGTCGATATCAGGAGTCCTTGTCAGGTTGACGGCACCCGAACCATCGGCATTTATAATGTGCAGCTCCCAATTGTTTCTGCGATCGGTTTTGTGGAATGTTTCATGCACTATTTTAAATGGTATTTTCTCAAGGCCCAGCTCGTTTCGCGGTGATGGAAGCTTTCTGGGCTCCGGGCCGTCCTGCGTTTTAGAGCCGCGAACTGTACCATTGACTACAGACAAAGTCAGTATCAGAAAGATAAAAATGCCGGCACTTTTTACAGGCAGCCCTATTCTTTCAATATACGGTCTTTTGGCCATCATATACCTCAATTTACACTATAAGATGAGTAATCTTATTCTATTGCACACACGACCTATGTGGAGCAATCCTTTCGAATTTTCTGACAGTCATAATACCCGAAATGCCTGTGTTTTTCAAGCCCTTTTGATATCTCGTACCAATTCACCGAATACATTCAGCTTAAAATACGATTTCGTCTTATATAGCGAGAAAATATCGTGTTAGCAATGATTCCTTATGTGTTTCTGCCAGCTTGGCGTTGGCGTTACATTCAGCTATCGCTCTAAATCTCTTTCGAATTCTTCTCTTGTCATCGTTGACTTTTTACTTTGAAATTTTTCTAACTGTTCTTTTTTCCAAGACAACACATAGCTCAACATTTCGATTAATTTGTTTAACACACGGCAATGCTGGTGTTTTACCATAAACCGCTCTGGAGAGCAGCCAGCTTTCATGATTATTTGTGAGTGTTTCTACGCATGCATATAAAATTGTGTCTACTCAGGGACCTCTTCTTTTGCGAGTACCGCTAATTTAGCAGCGCTGACCTTGCGATAGACATCTTCAGGTGCGCGTCTTACACCGTTTACAGTGAGCAGATCGCGGTCGGTTGAAATGCCAAAGAGCTGTTCGTTGTTTTCGAGATACGGCCGGATGAGTCGCCAGTCTTCCTCGGTCAGTTCGGTGAAACGAGCACCGTTCAATTGCTCATGTATAAGCTTATGGTGCGGATCCCTTATGTAGATAGCGCCGCCGGAAGCAAGGGAGAACAAATTGGAGCCAGGATATGGCGATTCCTGCGGGACGACACGGCCTTTGGTGTCAAACTCTATTCCATTTACAACGACAAAACCGCCACCATTGAGGGCGTCTCCCGCCATGAAGGACTCAGCGAGGAAGTCGAGACATGTGCCGTTTATGACGACGCGGGGTCGGCCTACTGCATTAATAAGGGGACGTCCTGCGGCATTTCCGAGGACGTAGACTTCGCCGCCTTTTGCGCCGTACATGAATGCCTGTCCGACGTCACCGTAAATGACGAGACGACCCGCTTTCATAATCTGACCAAGCTGGTCCTGACCGTTATCATGTATGTAAATCTCCATTCCATCTATTCCCGATGCGACATAGTCACCAGATGAACCGAAAACATCAATTCGAACATCGGCAGTATCGGGACCAAAGCCGCAACCTGTAAAGCGCTGGCCCTTGAGTCCGTATACGATGAAGCGTTTCCAGCCAAGTTTATAGGCCCGGACCATTAGTCTGGCATCGCATTCTTCATTTTCCGGCGGGAAACTACGGGCACAAATTACGAGGGTAGTCTCTGTATCTTTCGGAGCCCTTATCCTGTCGCGCGTGTTCCAGTCGATACGCCGGACGTGAGCGGTATTTGAACCAGTTATCACAGGTACTGAGTTCAGGATCGAATCGATGGTCTTACGGATAATCTGAAGAACAACGGAGCGTTTCTTCCCGCCGCAGTCGTATCGGCGGTCATTCAGAAGCGTAAGGATATCCACCGCCCAGTTTAAGTGTGACAGACTTTGGGAGACGAGCCCTTCTATTTGAGATGTCAACCAACGTAGGGAGTCGAAGTCCCAGTTGGTTATAAGGGCCGACACTTCTATAAAAAGCCCGTATGCATTGTTTTCCTTCGCAGAAACTTCAATCTTTTCGGCAAGGTCTGCAGGTACTTTAAGAGCATTCGGTTCGGAGCCAAAGTCGACAACCCAATCTCCGGGAAGACAGGTGATGGAAGTTCCAAACTTATCAGCACAGGAAAGTGTGCAATTATCGCTGCACGCGTTTTCGATGGTGAAGGAAAATGCACCGCCGTCGGTGTGGCTTCCCCCGCGTGCATTCCAGTAGCGGTCGGCGATGGGACGGAAGCGCGGGTCTTCTGCACTGAGCGAATGAAGGGTCGCATCAATGGCCTGCTTTTCGGATGCTATTAGTCCTATAACAGCATCACCTTGCTGCAGTGCGAACACTTGTGGCCGCAGCATGGATGTGTCTGTGATACCCAGCAGCTGGAATTTGTCATTATCCGGGTCGCTGCGAGCAAGAATAAAGAACCAGGGTCCATCCGGCGAGCCATGCATGTGGAGTGATTGGATAGCCCGGTAGGCCCTTTTCTTGTCTTCGGACAGGCGCTGAAAATCCAGCTCGGTAGTAGGGGCCAGAGCTTCTATCACATACTCAAGCGGGTAACCGTATACCCGCTTCCAAAGGTCAAAGAGAAGCACTGAGACCTCTGTATCGGTTAGAAACAGTGACATAATGTTGTGCTGCCGGAGGTACTCGCATATGCTGAAGTAGTTGGCGAAGTCGCCGTTGTGCACCAGAGCTTCATTCATTCCAATGAATGGATGGGAGCCGGCCGGATGCCACACCCGTCCCTTTGTAGGATAACGCTGATGTGCAATCCAGATATGAGCCTTGAAATCTTCCAGACCATAGTACTGTACAACCTGCTCAGCATAACCTACTATTTTGAAGATCATCAGGTTGCGGGCATGCGAAAGGACAAATGCGCGCTTATCACCCAACGATGCATAGCAGCTCTTGTTCAATCTGAAGCTATTCTGGTAGATAAATTCGTCTTCCACCATTCTCGATGGTGTTTCCGTCAGGTTGTTTTCCCCGGCAAAGCGCGACAGAACCTCAGGCTTTACGCGAACAAAGTAACGCACGACATCTGGGGGACGAACTTCGAGTCCCATGTCGCGGTAGTCAGACACAGGATTCAATTTGACTTGATAATCTACGTCAAGATGCGGAGTGACAAAATTCTTTTCGACTTGATTCTCTGCATCCGGGTCAAGCAGGGCAATCTGAAGGATGTAATCGTCGCGCAACACAGCAGCATCCACTCCCAACTGTTCGGGGACAAAACAAGCAGCGGCAATACCTCCGCCTTTGCCGTTTCCCCGGTTATGCATTTGAATTGAAGGCTCGAAGATATGGCGGCCGCTGACAGGTACGCTGGCAGCGAAACCTACCACACCACAGCCTCCTTCCTCAGCGGTTTTCTCCGGCCGTATAAAGGAATCAGTTTTCAGTTGCCTTCTGGAGGCCAGAATGTGTTTGGCGAAATCGTTCATTGCGATATCTGCTCCATATACTCTTTATTTAGCGGTGTTACGGACATTGTTATAATCGAGGTGTTTCAGCATATCAGACCTTCCTACAAGCTCAACGATACTTCTCATTCCAAAACGCCAAAGAATCCACTGCAACTGAACAGCCCACGAGTGGAAGAGGTTGATAAGCCTTTGAGCAGCCCAGTCGATGTCATACATAACCGCCAACTCCGGGTCCGTTGTTGCAATGCCCCGGGGACAACCACGCCCACTTTCGCATGCTCCGCACCGGATGCACTCGAGTGCCACAAGTTCGGCAGTTCCGATGACGACACCGTCAGCGCCAAGAGCTATTGCCTTAGCTACATCCCAGGCGGTGCGCAGCCCTCCTGATGCGATGAGGGTCATCCTGTCCCGTATTCCTTCGGCCAACAAAAAGCTGTGCACTTTCGGGACGGCGTATTCAATCGGCATAGCAATGTTCTTTTTGGCAATGTCTGGCGCGGCCCCCGTACCGCCATAACTACCGTCCAGATGTATTATGTGGGCACCGGCATAGTAGCTGCCAACGGCAACCATGTCCACATCGGTTGGGGTAGAAACCTTTACAGACACCAAAGCTCTCGGATTAATCTCCTTAATCCAGTCAACATGCTTTTTATGGTCCTCAACAGAGTAGACCGAATGGAATGGGAATGGAGAGAACAAGGCACTGCCCTGGACCGACTCTCGCATTTGTGCCACTACCGGAGTGACCTTGTCACCAAGCAGATGACCGCCGAGGCCCGGTTTTGCACCCTGGGCATATTTGAACTCGACGATTCTTACGCGCTGGATACCCTCTTCCCTGACGCCGAATAGGCCGGTTGCGACCTGGGCAATGACGTTATCCTCGTATTCCATCAGTTCTTCGGGATAGCCTCCTTCCCCGGAACAGGTAAAGGAGTTAAAGGCCTTGTAAGCCTTTGCCCTTGAGAGCATCGTTGCAAGACTGATGGAGCCGTAGCTCATACCACCGCCGTAGAACGGGATACCGAGGGAGACCTCCGGGCGTCCATCTTCTCGTCTATTAAGAGTAATACCAAGATCAACGTCTTCGGGCTTGAATGAAGTATCCGGGGTCTTGTCAGGAAATACCATGTCTATCCTGTCGAAGCCGCCTCCGGAAACACCACATCTGTACTCGATATTCCCGTCAGGGGGGATGCCGGTTGCAGCTTGTTCCCAGGTGCTCACTAAAAGGTCCGACGTCCAACGTGGGTCACCAAATGCCTTCCACATGGGATCCGGTCCAACGCGGAGGGCGTTTACCGGGCAATTATTTACACAGAAGGAACCGGCAAGACGGCATACCTCGGAACCGCGGCAAAGATGAGACTTGGGAGCGAACATTCTTTTGCCTGCTTTTACGTGGACGCCGTACTTGCAGACCTCGGCACATTTGTCGCATGCTATGCAATTGGTGGTCCTCACTACCCTGTAGACGGCAAGGGAGTTTCTGAATCTTGAAGGACAAGGTGAGGCGAGTTTTTTATATACAGACGGGTATCCTGCCTGAATCTTCGCTTCCTTTTCCTGGTCCGAGCACTTATCGCTGGCGGCGGATTTGAGTGATTCTTCGAGAGAGCGAATCCTCCTGCCAAAGAAAGGCCCAAAGTTTTCATGTTCAAGATCCTCGAAGAACATTACTCTTCCAAGCTCGCCGCGGAGGCGGCGTACTTCGCGGATGCCCATCGCACCCAGGACCTCGATCAGTTGTGAGTGCCATGAACCGATGAGGTTAATTATCCGCTGGGCTCCCCAGTCGTCGGGGGCGGTATCAATTTCTACGGGGCAGCTTTTTCTGTCAGAGCAGTCTCCGCAGAGCCTGCACTCCAAGGCCACGAGGAGCGCTCTATCCAACGCAACACCATCTGCGCCGCATGCGATGATTTTGGCTACGTGTTCAGCGAGTGCCATTCCGCCGCTGATAAGGACAGTGACCTGATCTCTGAGTGCTTTTTCCAAAAGAGCAGAATGGACTTCTTTAAGCAATTTAACAATAAAATCGCCATTTCTTTTTCCGTAACCTTTGCCTTTGTCAGTTGCCTGGAGGTGAATGATTCCGGGGCCTTCGGCTGCGATAGTAGTTACGTGTTCGACGGCGTTTTCATCGAGCGGCAGGCGTATCGAAACGATTATACCGGGATTGACCGCCGTAATTTTTTCGATAACGGCTGGAATGTCTTTGGACCAGGCGAGCTCGACGATGGTTATGCCGTGCAGATCTTTGACATCATCATGGACAGGATCGAATCGCACGATGAGATGCTCTTTGTGTTTTTCAAGTACACCATTGGCATCCATGAGGGAAGCGACGGCGAAAGTGTTAATACCGACGGCGGCAGTTGCAATC
>JAOUFU010000203.1 GCA_029858035.1 Phycisphaerae bacterium | reverse complement strand
GTAGTAGTGGCATTGGCTTCATTGCTATAGCCCGAATCACCGCCTGTGTTATAAGCCCGCACACGGTAATAGTACTCTGTGGAGGCTGATAGGCCGGTGTTCTGGTAAGTCGTTATGCCGGCGCCGACTGTATCGATCTGGGCATACGTGCCGCCTGCACCGGTCTTGCGCTCAATCTTGAATCCGTCCTCATTGTTGGAATTGTCGGTCCAGGAGAGGTTGATCTGGCTGGAGCTGACAGCAGTAGCTTCAAGGCCGCTGGGCGCCAAAGGAGCAGTTGGTAGTGTCGTGGCATTTGCTTCATTGCTATAGCCCGAATCACCGCCTGTGTTATAAGCCCGCACACGGTAATAGTACTCTGTGGAGGCTGATAGGCCGGTGTTCTGGTAAGTCGTTATGCCGACACCGACTGTATCGATCTGGGCATACGTGCCGCCTGCACCGGTCTTGCGCTCAATCTTGAATCCGTCCTCATTGTTGGAATTGTCAGTCCAGGAGAGGTTGATCTGGCTGGAGCTGATAGTAGTAGCCCCAAGGCCGCTGGGCGCTGAAGGCGCTGTTGGTGGCGGCATGATAGCATAGTCGCCGGCATAGACGTGCACGTAGTCGATGTAGCCGCGACCGTTACCCAATTGCAGCGTAAAGAACTTGTCGTTGTTTTCCTCTACCAATGTGTAGTTATACGTCTGCCGCGGGCTCCCTTCGCCGTTGATGTACACCGCCAATGTGTTGGTAACCGTGTTGATTTGCCAGCGCATCGTGAAGTAGTCGATACCGCTGACCGTGATGTCGGAACTTGATCCGCCCGTCACATCCTGCATGTGAATCACCGTGTTACCGCCGGAACGGTTCACCCAGCACCATGGTTTCCCCATCTGTCCGCCCGTGTAATCTAAATTCCACCACAGTATCGAGTTCCAGTTGTTCACCGTGTCGTCATTCAAACTCTTCCACTTGATCTCCACGGCCAGATCCGCGTCTGTGGCGTCATACAGCGGCCGCGTGTCCAACGTGTCGGCCCCTGCGTACACCGTCAGCCCACCGTCCGTGGTCAGATTGTCCGAGAATCCCGTGCCGGGGCTCTGACCCCGCACGATCCAGTCGCCAATCGTGTCGCCGTTACCGTCCAGCGTCGTGGGATTTACGTTGCACTCCCATTCCCAGAACTTGCCAGGCAGCGTGGTAGTGGCATTGGCTTCGTTGCTATATCCCGAATCGCCGTCAGCGTTATAAGCCCGCACGCGGTAATAGTACTCTGTGGAGGCTGATAGGCCGGTATTCTGGTACGTCGTTATGCCGGCGCCGACCGTGTCAATCTGGGCATAGGTACCGCCTGCACCAGTCTTGCGCTCAATCTTAAAGCCAGTCTCATCGGTGGAATTGTCAGTCCAGGAGAGGTTGATCTGGCTGCTGGAGACCGCTGTCGCACTTAGCCCTGTAGGTGCTGCCGGAGGTGCTGGAGACCAAGCAGTGACCCTGACTAAATCAACATCAGCATCTTCGGTGGAACTCGACATCTTTGCCCTGAATCGAATCTGCAAGCTGCCGCCACTTATACCGGTCACGTCGATGCTGGCATTATGCCACGTGTTTTCCGGGTCGACATTTCCCCGCAAAATTGCTTTTTCAACCCAGCTGCTTCCTCCGTTAGTAGAGACGTCAAAGGCAAGGTATTCTCCACTATCAAGGCCTCTTTCGATATACCAGGAGAAACTGACAGTAGCATTTGTCTTGCCCTGTAAATCGATTAGAATGGAGGTCAACGCGGCGTCCGATGCGCCGCCGTCAACCTCTGCAGAATATGAACCATCGATTGCTCGTTGAGTTGAACGGAACCAGTCATTCTGGCTATCCTCAGTCCATAAGCCATTCCACTCGCTTACCTCGAAGCTGTCATAGAATACCTCAACGGTTGCAGCGCCTGAAAATTCAGGCGAAATAAACGAAGTCGCAACTAACCCAAAAATCAACAGTAATGATAATCTAATCTTACACATAATACACTCCCTTTCTAAATAAGTAATAAGAATTAATGCGTCCTCAACACACATTGAGGACCTGCGAAATTATAAGCCACACAATTAGCATTTATATGCGACGTTTCTGAGCTAAAGAATGTTTATAATAAATTACCAGTTCAGCAGCCAGGAAGTATGCCGGCAAAACACCTGCAATGCCCGCCCAGCCGTATCCACGCATACAATAAGAGTGAATCCACTCACAAATTAACTAATTTCGAGCCGATAACGACGAATTGACCCCCGGCCCCTGCTGAGTCACGAGCGAAACGTGAGTTGAAGCCGCGAAAACCGTTCCATTCACTCACTATACTATTGCCGTCACCCTCACCACAAATGTTGATTAAAAAAAACAAATTTCAATCATTTTAAGGAATTTCACCACGTGAGCTTGCCCTGTGGGATAGCAAAGCGTTATCTCGTTGTGATTTAGCACGTTAGAAGTAAGGCGTATTAGCCTTGTTTACTTTCTAACCGGGTTAAATTCTAAATTATCTTGATTTTTGATTTGTTTATGGTATTCTCTGCACATAAAGGCGTGTAACATCTTTGAGCGGATTCTTGCATTGATTCGCCTAAGGTAAGAGATAATATGGTCAGGTACCACTATGTGGATGTTCTGTTTTCACAGAAGGAAGGTCACTTCTACGCCGGATACACGCAAAACCTACTTAACCGGCTCGAATAGAACAATAGTGGACTGGTTCAGGGAACGAAACGGCCTGCCCCCTTCTTTAGAGTGTCGCCCGTCCTCGAATGTCGTAGTCGGGGATCTACTCTAAAGCCAATATAACGCCAAAACAAATCCAATTCTTGTCCGCCATCAGTGTGGCGGGACAGAGGCAAAAAAAATGCTATATTTGACGATTTACTCCCGGCTTAAGATGGGTGGCAGCCACAAGCGAAGCTTGGGGATGGCTCATTGCTCTTTATCTAAAGCGCCGGCTAAGAAACATCGCGTCCGGTATCCGGTTGTCCGGGCCGTGTTACTCCTGGATTATTTTGTTTCGGTATTGAATATAAATGTCACGCATCACCACGTAAGGATCCAGAGACTCAGACTTGAAGGCTTCGTATTCTCCGATGTGAAATGTGATCTCGTTAGTAAACTTCACAGCGGATATGCTGATTGCCGTCTCTGTATGTTCCACGTAGAAAATCGGATTAAGAAACATATCGCCAACCATCCCCACAGAATCCCGTGCGGTGGACGGACCCAGGAGCGGCCAGATAATATAGAATCCGTTGTCGAAACCGGCTACAGCCAGTGTTTGGCCCAGGTCTTCATCGGCCGGTTCCAGCCCGTGTTCATCTCGTGCCGGGTCCCCGAAGCCAAGAACACCTGCAGTCGTGTTGATCAAGAACCGGTCAAGCTCAGTGCCGGCCGCATTGCCTTTTCCCTGGAGCAGACAGTTGACAAAACGCACCGGCGTCGTCAGATTCTGAAAGAAATTGCTGATTCCAATCCGGGCCGGCTCCGGTGCCACATTTGTATAGACTTCAGCGACTGGCTTTACCACCAAGAAGTAAAGCCCGTCATTCACATGGAACATCAATCGATTCCAGGATTCAAGAGGATCGGATATCTCCACCATCTGCCCGGTAAGCTCATCTTCCAGCAGGTCAAAATCCTTATCGACATCTGCTTCGGTCTGGGCGCCTTGAGCCTGAGCCGCATCCTTAGCGGCAGAGATAACACGCCATCGATCTCCTGAATGACCTACAGCGTCATTGGAAGAAGGGCTTTTCTCCGAAACCGCGCAACCACCGGTCACGACAAATAGGGCAATGAAAGTACAGACATTTTTTTTCATATTATCCCTCATAGCGACTGTTTTCGTTTCTCATAATACCATCTGATCTCACTCATTTCATACTTTCAAGCCTCTTTCCCAAAAGGTTTCACAAGAATCAGCAGTTGCGGTAAAAGCGTCAGCGCCGCAATCAGGGCAATGACCATGGCCAGACCGGTCAGTAAACCGAAGTATATGCTGGGAATGAAATTGGACAGGGCCAGGATGGAGAAACCGATGATTATAGTGACCGACGTATAGTACATGGCGTGGCCGATGCTCCCATGGCATCGATACATCGTTGGCAGGTATTTCCGGTCTTTCTGAAATTCATCTTTGAATCTGTGGATATAGTGAATCGTGTTGTCGACGGCAATTCCAACACTGATTGCCGCAATGGTTATAGTCATCATGTCAAGAGGGATGTTCAGCAGGCCCATGAACCCGAGCACTGCGAAGACGGAAAGCAAATTGGGAAATATGGCGATAAGTGCTAATTTCAACGACCTGAACAGCACCAGAAACATACCCATTAACGCCAGTACGGTGATACCCAATGTTAATATCTGGGAGCCGAAAAGGCTTTGCAGCATGTTATTGTAAAGGACCATCAGGCCGGTCAGGTGAATATGCTCCTCGTCAAGTCCGAGGATGCCCGGCAGGTCCGCCTTTATTTTCTTCAAAAGTTCGTTGCGCCTCAAGGTCTTGTCCGAGTCCCGCACTCGCACCCAAAAGCGGACCTGATTATGCTCCACTGAAACGTAAGGCTTGATCAGCATGTTTTTGAAACCTTCCGGGCTTTCCTTGGCCAGCAGAGCCAGTTCCAGACTGTCCAGAGGTTTGCCTTCGTTCAATTTCTCTGCGATTTCCAGCATCGTGGCCAATGACATTACCTTTCCCGTCTGCGGAAGGTTTTCGAGATAGTTATGCACGGTCTTGACGCGCCTCATCTTTTCAGCGGTAAACCAGTACTTCTCGTCCGATGAAGCCTCGTCAAATTCATCGAAATCATCGAAGTCGGAACCACTTTCCACCGCGGCAGGTTCGGTAGAAGCGGGCATGGTGGCTGGTTCCTCAAACTCTATAATGACATCCAGCGGAGATGTGCCCCCCAGAGAATTATCGATAACTTTCATTCCCTGGTGTATCTCTGATGACTCCCTGAAGAAATCGATAAAGCGATTTTCAACCTTTAATCTCGAGATGCCAATGATGCTGGAAATTAAGACAAGTGCCCCGATAACTAGGATGAGAACGCCCCGGGCTTCTGTAAATCTTGCCAGGATGGAAGTCGGGGAAAAACGCCGCTCTCGTCTGGCACCAGGCGTGTCTTTGGGCATCAGTATCAAAAGCGCGGGGAAAAGCAGAAATGTCACGATCAACGACACTATCAGGCCGGCAATCATCATCCAGCCGAAAGTTGTGACGGGTAAAATATCACAAAACATCAGAGAACCAAAACCGGCAATAGTAGTCAGTACGGCATACACACACGGCTTCAGCTTCAGCACAACAGTATCGAGAATTAGCTGGTGATTTGGTGCTTCGGGATTCCGGGCCAAAAGTTCACGATACCGGACTATCAGGTGAATCACAATGGCCATTGTCATTATTAGCTGCAAAGAAATAAAATTAGAAGAGATTACCGTCACCTCCCAGCCAAACCATCCCAACAAACCTGCCATACACATCACCGAGACAAGGCAGAACAGTATCGGAAAGAACACCCACCGTATTCTCCGGAAAATAATGCCCAGCACAATAATCAGAAACAGCAGAACTCCGATACCGAAGATTTTCAAGTCATTTTTAATTAAGCTGATCATGTCGTTTGCGATCATACTGACACCACCAAGGAACAGGTCGGCATCCGCGCGGTAGTTGTTCATGATAGACCGTATCGTCAGGATGTCCATTTCTCCTTGATGCCTCATTTCGTCCCTGTGTTGTCGGAATTGTTCCGTGACACGTCTCAGCTCGGCATGCTCCGGAAGCGTTAGTGTCCCGGAGGCTTTCTTATGACGCAGCTCATTGCGACGCTCCAGCAAATCGTAATAGACTCCGTCTTCTGCAAAATCAATCAAAAGGGCTGTGGTTTTTAAATCGGAGCTGACCAGCAGGTTTTTATAAAGGGGGCTTTCTCGAAGCTCGGTCCTGGCCAGTTCTTTGTCGACACTCGGCGTTTCGAGCGTGGGTAAATCGCCTGAAAGCTCCTTGAGCGGGACAGGTGGGCTTTCCAGCAAAGGGACATCCAGTATGGAAAGTACCGATGAGACATTGTCAAGGGACTTTAACTCGTTTCGTAGCCGGCCTATGCTTGCCAGTGTCTTCTCCGACAACAGGTCGTCTTTGGGTGTATAAGTCAGGATAAGAAAGTCCTGTTCTCCGTAGCGGGAGCGGATCATACGCGAATACTGCAGGTCTGCATCATTCTCTAAAACCAGCGTTTCCGCTGAGGCATCCAGCCTGAAGTGTCGGGCCTGAAACGATAGAAAACCGGCAGCTATCAGCATGCACAGTATCACTGTCTTGGGATGTCCCAGAACCACTCGGTCGAAAAAGAAAGATGCCCCTGAGGGGTGTTTCGTCATAAATCCGTTCCTACTCTGAAAATTGAGCCTCAATCATCCGCTGGTTTCTCCAGTTGAGAAAGAAGGTCCTTCACCGTCCCGCGACGAAGAATATCATCGAATTGTGACCGGTATGTCAGAAGAATGCTCACCCCTTGTATTTCCACATCGTAGATCTTCCAGAACTTGTCCACCTTGCGAAGCTTGTATAATATGACTATCTTGCTGTCCTTGGTTATCAGTTGCATCGGAACGTAGATAATTGTCTTATTTTTTTGCTGTACGGGCTTGCATAAGGCTTTGTCATTCATGTAGAGCTTCATCTTTTTCAGATACGAGTTTTTAAGCCGTGAGGTAAAAAGCCGGGTGAATTCCTCACGTTGGGGTGGGCTCAGCTTGGGCCAGTTTGTTCGCCCTAATGTAAGTTTGGCTATAAGCGGAAAGTCAAAGAGCGGACTTACGATTTTGTAGATTTGTTCCTCTTTCACTTTCTCATCGATATCTTTCTTCTTTAGGATAATGGCTACGGCATCCCATCTGCTCTGTAAAAGGTCTCGTAGCTCATTCGGGTCCTTAACAATAGGAAATGACTTGGTCCGAAGCAGCTCATTCGGGTCGCTCGGATACTTGTTTGCTGCATAGGCTGTCTGACCGGCAATGAGGAAAATTAAAAGTGTGTACTTAAGACGTCTCATGGTCTGCTCCTTATATCATTTGTGTTTTTGCGCCAACACAGATTTTACATTGTCACACTGAATATACTGTGTGGCAAGTCAAAATGTTTGCTCCCAAAGAAATCAATTCCTGCAATAATTGCGGCTCAATAACATCACGTTTTCCTCTCCTGTCTTGATTATAATATCGACTAATCGGCTTAAAAACTATTAAATTTGTGACTTTTATTGCTTCCAGCAGCTTGTTGGGCCGGGAATAAGCCCGCCGGTCATCGTATCTTGGCCTTATGGAATCTCGCTTTTACGAAATGTTTTCAGGAATGACGGATTGACAAGTTGATTCGAAACTCATGAAAGCCAAAACCGGAGTGTTTTATACTGCTTCTGGTGATGTGTTAAATTTCAGAGGTAAAGATCCGACCAGGCGCAGCTACCGGTTCAAAAAGCGATGAAAATAACATATAGAGGTGAAAGCTGATGGTCCGAAATAGAAAAAGGGCAGGCATTCCTGGGGGAACAATCATAGTGCGTGTTTGGCACGTGCTGCTTATCATTCTCGTACCCGTCGCTCTGTCCGGGTATGGCACGACATCTCATCTGGTTAATATCCTGGCCGGAAAGTCGAGCCGACATTCGTCATTTCACAATAGTATGCTTCAACGGCCTTCTGACAGAAGA
>JAOUFU010000201.1 GCA_029858035.1 Phycisphaerae bacterium | reverse complement strand
ATTTCTCTATTTTATGAGAATAATCTTTTCCCATATCAACCAGTCATCAACATCAAATCTCATCAATGATCTGTTGGATTCTACCAACATATTGTTTTATTAATTCCGGCTTGTCAAGCAAGTAGAATGCGATATTTCGTAACATTTTGGTATTCCCACATATTTGGTGCGATTGATCGCGGCATACATACTTATCCTTCAACGCAGTTCTTTTTTCCATGACTCTTTAAGCTCGGTGACGACAGAATCATATCCGGGATATCTGGTTCTTACCTGTTCGAGTATGCTATCTGCCTCAGCAGTCTTATTTTCCATTCTCTTACATCTTGCAAGAGAGATCCCACCTATGGGAGAGAAGTATGAATCCCCCTGATATAGATCGAAGAAGTACCGTTCTGCTTCAGTATAGCTTTTTGCCCTCTCTTTTATGGAACCAGCAACTAATCTCGACAGATTCCTATCGATCTTACTTGATTCATTATTGATTGCTCGTTTATATACAGTATCAAGGATAATATTTCCCTTGTCGTCAAAAATATAATCACTTATTGGAAGGGAATAAATCCCACTTAATGATACATGGAGCATTGCAACCATATGTGCCAGACCTATAGTTTTTTTATCGCCTCTCAGGGCTGCAGCAGCTTTTTCTTTTTGGACTCTCTTATTGATCTCATACGTAGCCCAATCAATGTATGTATTGTATAGCCCGACCCACTCTCCCTTGGCGGGCAGCTTTGGTTGTTTTACACTTCGCAGCCTGGCCAACGCAACATCTTTATTTTGCTGTTTTGATTCTATTTCCGCTAAATACAAATTACAAATCATAGCTATGGATTCTCTACCCTGTTTCGTCTCCAGGGTCTCCATATCTGATAATATCGACTCATAGACGCTCTTTGCCTTATCAATATCCCCTGATTGTTTTGCCACAGTGGCAAGCCATAAGCGACCAACAATCTTCACAGGCAGGTCAAAACCTGGTGCTTTTTCATCCGGGTGTTTTTCAATAACATCCTGCAATATGGAAATTGCCTTTTGGTAATTCTCACAAAGGCCGGCTGACTGGGCAGCAATAAAATAAGACTTAACGCTAAGTTGATCCTGTTCCAGGAGCAAGTCGATTCGCCGGTCGACTTCAAGGCGAGCGGGCTCATTCTGGTCCTGCAACCATGCTACAGTGGCTTTCGCTATTTCTTTTATTAATCTGTGCTCTTGCAGCCTTTTTGCCCGATCAATCGACTCTGACATGTCTTTGCTATTAGCAAGACACACTCCTGCAAGGATAAGTATAACTGCACCAAAAAGTATTATTTGTACTCGCATCTTCAATTTTCCTTTCAACAGAAACTTATTTACTAATATTGGTTACTGTAGGTCGCGTGCTTTCAATTGATATCATCACTTTTTCAGCGTATAAGTTGAGATATTTCTAACTCTATCTTTTATTGAGGTTCTTTCGTTTCTCGCATCGAGTTCTCCAAAAAGAAGCGTCAATCCTTCGGCTACGTTCAGGACGGCATACGCGAGGATTAGATTATTTAACGAGAGTATGATTGTCAACAAGAATATTGGCGGGGCAAGCCCCCCAATAAGACGGGTAGGGGCAAGCCCCGCCCTACCAAAGACGAGTCATTATTGGTGCGATTTATCGCAATCAACATGACTGATGTGCTAGATGAATTCGCAGAAATTCCAAGATTTTTTTATGTACTTGTTGTGCAAAATCCATAGTATGCTATGTTCTGTAACTTACAGACCTATAGCTTGTAGAATTGAACTTTGTTCTTGAAGATATATTATGACCGCAGAGATTGCAATACTAAACAGTAATGCTGTCGCCTTGGCTGCGGATAGTGCAGTGACTGTTGGGAGAGAGGGTGGCAAAGTCTATGCTTCGGCGGACAAGCTATTCCAAATGTCCACCAATGCGCCGGTAGGAATAATGCTCTATGGACAATCTACCTTCTTAGGTATCCCTTGGGAAACGGTGGTCAAGTGCTACAGGTCGGAATTGAGAAATAAGACTTTTCCAAAGCTTTCAGATTATTTAAAGGACTTCATTCGATACGTGAAAAAGTCCAAACAGATGTTTCCACGTGAGCACCAACGAGACGATGTGCGTGGCATAATCGCTGGCTTCTTTCGTTCTTTTCTCCTCAAAAAATTCAAGGATATTGTTACGCTTGAATCTGACAGAAATACCGAGATGACGGACGTACAAGTTAAACGATTATTTGCCGACTTGGTGAGAACGGAGCTTAAGGCAACAAAGAAATACCCTAAGCTACAAGGAATGTCTACTGGTGTTATTGATTCTATAAAAAAAGAATATGGACGGTACATATCTACTATCAGAAGCGAAGTCTTTGAAAATTTGCCAATGACACGGACAACGCAACGACACTTAAAGGAGATTATTTTTGAGCTCATCACCTCTGAAAGACTCCAAGAGCGCGGTCTAAGCACGGGAGTAAGTTGTAGCGGGATTCGGCGAAAAAGAGCATTTTCCGAGATTAGTTGAGACGACAGTCTATGGGATGGTGTACAACCATCCTTTGTATTCAGAAATAGAACAGGCTTCGATTGAGAATGGTGGACAAGCGATTCTTGTGCCACTTGCACAGAAGGAGATGGTACTCACTTTCATGGATGGGATTGATCCTGATCTCAACTCTTGGCTTGAACGATCAACGAGGGAAGTGTTTATTGGCTTGGCTGAGGTCATTTTTGCGGAAATCAAGGAGAAATACCATCGATATGGGACCAATCTCGAACGCAGGGTTAAAAAGAATCTTGACAAACTCGCGTCTGATCTATATACTAAATGGGAAAAGGTTAGGATTGATAGCTACCGAAATCCTGTAATGGAAATGGTTGCGTCATTACCAAAGGACGAACTCGGTGGTATGGCTGAGTCCCTTGTTAACCTAACCAAATTCAAGCGTCGTATAAGCAGACAACAGGAAACGGTAGGAGGCCCCATTGACGTTGCTGTTATCACAAAGGGAGATGGATTTGTATGGACCAAACGTAAGCACTATTTTAAACCAGAACTAAATCCGAGATATATTACTCGTATTACAAGAGGAAATGAATTATGAGTCGTGGGAAACACAAGGTTTTTTCATCAGCGAGAGAGGTTTTCAAGACATACCTACCAAAAAGTATGCAAGAAGGGAAAATGAATAGCGGCCATGGAGAGATTGAAGACAGTCGTACAAGCGACTTGGTGGATGTTTTCAAGTCGAATCTTAAGAGACAAACTCGCCGGCAAACCTCATAAAGCAGTAATCTGGGAAAACTGTACATATTTATCCATTTTATTGAGGTTCTTTCGTTTCTCGCATAGGATTCCCCAAAAAGATACGTCAAAACTGTAATATTTTGTATCCGTGAGCGTTAGAGTATCTAACGAGAGTCTGTTTGTCAACAAGAATATTGGCGGGGCAAACCCCACCCTACCAAAGACGAGTCATGATTGGTGTGATTTATGACAGGCTACACACTCTTTTTTTTTAATCACCACACCCAGACCGAAGAACTATTCAACGCCTTCCATCCATTGGTTTGCCGTGATAGCTATATCAAGGAAGTTGACTATTCCGTCTTTGTTGATATCTGAAGGCAGGTAGACTCTCAGGTAGGGGTAGGTCTGGTTTTCACCTATGTTCCATACGTTGATAAAATCCCAATCGGCATCAGTAAAGGTGCTTCTTGTCTTCATTTGGGCAGTGGGCAGGCCTGCCACGTTTGTAGATGTGCCTGAATCATAACCAATACTTTCAGTTACTCCGTGGTTTTGTATGTTGATGTCCCAGAAGCAGTTCAAGAGACTGCTATTAGCATTATTATCTCCCAACAGTCCGCCAACGTGTTCGACACCGTTGACATCGCTTTCAGAAAAGCAATTTGAGACACTGCCATAATAATTCCATCCCACCAGTCCACCGACACGGTAATAACCGATTAAATCTCCGATAGAATAGCAGTTTGAGATGCTGCCAGGATCAAGATCACCATTTGCTCCAACAAGGCCTCCGACTTCCCAATTGCCACTCACAGTGCCTGTAGAATAGCATTTCGAGACACTGCCCACGTTGATGCCCACCAGGCCTCCGACTTCCCAATCGCCGCTAACAGAGCCTGTAGAATAACATTTCGATATACTGCCCACATTGAAGCCCACCAGTCCGCCGACGCGTTCGACACTGTTGACATCGCCGGTGGAACAGCAGTTTGAGACATTACTTTCTTCATCGTTGGCCCCCACCAGACCGCCGACATGGAAAATACCGCTGACATCGCCGGTGGAACAGCAATTCGATACGGAGGCAACCACAATACCGCCTACCAGACCGCCGACACGATAATAACCACTCACATCGCCAGTAGAATAGCAGTTCGAAAAACTGCCATTCAAATAATACCCCACCAGTCCACCGACATATCTGTTGCCTATGACACCACCGGTTGCGCAGCAGTTTGTGATTTTACTGCTACCGTTTCCCACCAGTCCACCGACATATTTATCACCCGAGACATTGCCGCCCTCTATGTAACAATTATCAATGGTTCCGGCACTGAGGTAGCCAACCAGGGAACCAACGTATTCTCCGTTTTCCGCATAGAGATTAGGATCAATCAAAACCAAATCCTTTATTTCTGCGTTGGGATCATAGATATATCCGAAAAGCCCAACGTAACTTTTGCCTGTCGAAGTATAGTTGAAGTTTGAGATTGTATGATAATTCCCGTCAAAGGCGCCGGTGAAGGCTATGCCATTGAAACCAGAATCAAATGCATTGTTAGTATCAGGTGCAATAACGGCAGTGGTATAAGTCAGCCCGGCCAGATTTACATCCGTCTCCAACCTCGTATAGTCATCCCAATAATTTGCATCAGCAGCAAAGTCATTGAAGTCGTCTAACGACTGTATCAACCAGGGGTCTTCCTGCGTACCTGAGCCATCCAAAGCAAGAGCTGTATTTAGACATAGGCTGACCATGACCAAAAAGCAGATAACAAAAACTACAGTGATTTTTCCTAACAGGTTTGAACTCCTCGCTATAACCATAATATATGCATCCTTTCCGCCAATATCCCATTTTTGAGCCGATTTTAACCTACACATGGCTCAAAATCGCACAACACCAACGAAAACCTCTCAGAGTTGTCAAAAAGTACCTTATCATAAATTCGGGGACATGTCAAATAAAAACAGCACAAAAATGGGGACAAGCATAGAACTTTGCAAAGGTCAAGTTAATTTAGAATTATTTTAAAAAAAGTCTGGATCCCCGTTTTCACGGGGATGACAGCGGGAGGTTAATTCAATATGATAGCCAGATCCTTCGACTGCGTCCCCGTTCTTGCCATTGCAAGAACGGGTGCTCCGCTCGGGATGACGTTGATGGTGTACCTTTGCCTAATCCGAAATGATAGAAGTGAGAGTGCTTTCTTGCTTTATGCGGAGAGATATGGGATGTTATACGTAGACCATATATACATGGTTGTATTCAATAAAATGGAGACGATAGGTGTTTGACGAACTTGAAGACATTAACAGGCGGCCTGAGCCGTTCGAGTTTTATACAGCGGATGATTTGTGGACGGATGAGCATACATCAGAGCAGATGCTTAAGTTTCACCTTAAGGAGGATATTGATGTTTCGTCCCGGAAAGCGGCATTTATAGAACGCTCGGTTGAATGGATCGCTTCGGCTTTCAAGATCGTAGCGGGGACAAAGATTGCCGATTTCGGCTGCGGGCCGGGATTGTATACGACGAGGCTGGCCCGAATGCAGGCGGATGTTACCGGGATAGACTTTTCGAAGAGGTCGATTGAGTACGCGCGGGAAGTCGCAACCAAAGAGGGGCTTTCCATCCGGTATGTAAATCAGAACTACCTGGAGTATGAAACGAATGAGCGTTTCGATCTGGTCCTGATGATTATGTGTGATTACTGCGCGCTTAGCCCGGCCCAGAGAAAAGTGATGCTGGGTAAGTTCCATGCGTTCCTGAAGGACGGTGGGAAAGGCCTCCTTGATGTTTATTCGTTGAATGCCTTTGAACAACGAGAAGAGAAAGCTTTGTACGAAGCCAACCTTCTCGATGGATTCTGGTCTGCTGATAAGTACTATGGATTTGCGAATACGTTCAAGTACGAGAAAGAGAAGTTGGTAGTTGACAAATATACAATTATCGAAACCGGCCGCAGGCGAACCATTTACAACTGGTTTCAGCATTTAAGCCCTGAAACTCTGGAGAGGGAGTTTGCGGCGAGCGGGTTTGTGATTGAGAAGAAATTTTGTGATGTTGCAGGTACACCATTCGATTCAAAAGCCAATGAATTTGCAGTTGTGGCCAGGAAGGTATAGGAGAGCGAGGAACACAGAGTATTTTGGAGAGTAAGGGCGGCGGGGCAAGCCCCCCAAAAAGGATGGTGGGGGCAGGCCCCGCCCTACCAAAGCAACATTGGTCTCGGTCAGTTGGAAGTTTGGTTGTTGATTTTTTGAATGAGGGCGGGCAGCTCGGCGAGCTGGGTTATTTTCAGGACGCCGTTCGGGGTTTTTTTTTCTGCGTTGGTGTAGGCGGCTTTCAGGACGGCATACATGCCGGTTTTCATCGCGGCCTTGACATCCTTGTTAATCTGGTCGCCGACGAACAATATGTTTTCAAACATTTCACCGATTTTATCCGCGGCGGCCGTGAAGATACGGGTATCGGGCTTTCGAAAATCAAATTTGTATGAATAGAGCCTGACCGGGAAGAAATCCAGCAGGCCCAACTGTTCCAGGTGTTTATCCAGAGAGGCGGCGTTTACAAACGTGTTGGAGACTATTCCAAGCTTAAGACCCAATTTTGTAAGCGTGGTTAGGGTCTCTTTCGTGTTCGGTTCGGCCTGACCGACTTTGCTCAAGGGTTCGTACCAGAGCCAGACCAGGTGCTGCCATTGCTGCTCAGTGAGCTTTATACCCTTTTTGGCGCCGCTTTTTTTTAACAGGGCAAATGCGTCAAAATCCCTTCCGGTTATAAAGGACAGCCAATGCTTAATGCGCAGCAGTACAAGGTTTCGCCAGTAATAGTATGTGAAGCTGCCAACGGGCTGCCCCAGCTTTTTGAGAAAATCATACGTTGACTCGGCCCCCTGCCGGTAAATCCGAGCCTTGTTGACTTTCCCAAAGGTCAATAAAGTCTCACCAAGGTCGAACAGTACAGCTTTGATTATCTTATCTGGCAATTCTCTCACCTCAATGGAGGCATATCAGAACCAAAAGCTTTCCGTGCCCACTGAAGCATTTCCTCATCTGATATCGCCGAGACCCTGTTAGCCAAATACTCGGCGTCGATACTGTCTTTTATTTTGGTTATACGAATGTCGTGCTTGGGGATATCGATTTTGTACCTGGCCTCTATCCAGTGTTTGATGCCTGCCGCTCCGGTCTTATCAGTAATTGCCACACTGACGGGCCGATTGAGCAGCTTTTGGGTATCAAAACAATTGTATATTTCCTCGTTCTTTAACAGGCCGTCTGCGTGAATGCCGGCTCGTGTGACATTGAAATCCTTTCCGACCAGCGGATAGTTGTGCGGAATTTCAAAGCCCAGCTCGTGTTTGGCGTATTCACACAGTTCTGTTATCGCCGCATAGTCGACTTTGGGAGTGTGGCCCTTGATTTGGGCGTGTTCGACAATTAGGGCCTCCAGAGGGGGATTACCCGTTCGCTCGCCGATTCCGAAGATAGCGGTGTTTGCGGCGCTGCAGCCGTAGAGCCATGCCGTGGCGGCGTTTACC
>JAOUFU010000200.1 GCA_029858035.1 Phycisphaerae bacterium | reverse complement strand
CGGTATAACGGTTGGAGACCCGCCACCGGCTCCGCCGACCGGCTTGTCAGCAAGCGCGGGTAACGGCCAGGTCAGCCTGGATTGGGATGATAATACTGAACCGGATAAGGCAGGCTACAATGTGTATCGTTCGGAGACTTCAGGCGGGCCGTATAGTCAGGTCAACGGCACCTTGTTAGCCACAAGTGACTATCTTGATTTGGACGTCGTAAACGGAACAACATACTACTATGTTGTGACCGCTGTTGACTCGGCTACACCTACCCCGAATGAGAGCGGTATCAGCAGTGAGGCATCTGCTACTCCGGGTAGTCAGCAGACGATGCACGTCGAAAGTATCGCCATGAGTCTTGTGCCGGCAGGTAAAAACATAAAGGCCGATGCAACAATCCTTGTCTACGACCAGAGCCAGGGGCCTGTACAGGGTGCCACTGTAGTCGGCGACTGGTACTTAAATGACAACTTGATTGCGACCGGCACCACCGGCATTACAGATGGTACTGGATATGCCTTGAATACCTCGATTCCGGTCAAGGCAAAAAGCGGTGACACTTTCAGGTTCGAGATTACGGATGTAGTCTTGAGCGGGTACATATATGACGCTGGTCAAGGCGTAACATCCGGTTCCATTACGATTCCATAAAAGTGACTATAATTTGGTGCTTGATTGGATTTTTGAGGTTTTTGCAGCCGTGTTCATCCAGAGCACGGCTGTTTTTTTGCCTAATTTTTGTAGATTCTGGAACTTTTTTTGAGATATGAGACTAACTATTAGAAATGTTATCGGCGCCATTCGGCCTTGCGGACCATTAATGGCGGCATCTGCCGGGGATTAAGCCTTTGGCGGCCGGCATTAGCGCAGCTCCTATTACTCGAATACCAGCGAATGGTAAACAATTCGATTTTCAAGGGTAATTTGTCTTTTTTCAGTTTACCAAACATTGCCAACCTTTTCTGTGGGTCCCTTTGAAGTAAGTTGAGAACACCGCCTCCTGCAGTCTGGTCGGGACTTCTAACGGTTTGAATACACCGATAACGTCTCCACCCCCTCCTATCGACAAATTTGGCCGGTGACTTTTGGAAATTGCCTAAGACAAAACACAAAACAACACCAAAGATACGGATATAGTCTTTGGGCTTTGGAATATGCGGCAGCAAGCAGGCAGTTCAGAGGTTCACTGGTATCTGGCGCTCGGCTAAGTACTCTTTCATTTGCCTTATTGTGTACTTACCAAAGTGGGCGATTGAGGCGACAAGGACGGCGTCGGCGCCTCCTTCAACAATGGCCTGGTATAAGTGCTCGAGTGTTCCTGCTCCGCCCGATGCGATTACCGGCAGGCTTACGGCATCAGCTATCGCCCTGGTCATGGGTATATCGTAACCGGCCTGTGTGCCATCAGAGTCCATACTGGTCGGAAGGATTGCCCCTGCACCCAAATCCTCAACTTTTTTTGCCCACTCGGCAGCGTCAGTGCCTGTGCCGGATGTGCCGCCTTTGATTATAACTTCAAAGCCGGATGGCAACTGTGAATTAACGCATGTATCAATAGCAATAGTTATTTTTTCGCTGCCAAACTCGGTCGCCGCCTCCTTAACGAAATCCGGGTTAAGTACGGCAGCAGTATTGATGGATACTTTTGATACGCCTATATCCATCAATTCTTCAATCGCCTTACAGTTGCGGATTCCACCGCCAACGGTCAGCGGCACCGAAATTCTCTCGACCGTTCTTTTTACGGCGTCGAGGAGGGTCTTTCTGTTCTCAATGGTAGCGGTAATGTCCAGAAAAACCAGCTCGTCGGCTCCGGCCTCGCTATAAACAGCGGCACTTTCCGCAGGATCGCCCACATCCTGTAGCTTAACAAAGTGAACGCCTTTAACCAAACGGCCGTCCTTTACATCCAGGCAGGGGATAATTCTTCTGTAATCCATACGTTTTCCTTCCTAATTAGTCAGGATTCAGCAAAAACTTAGCTTCACATTTACCGTCAGAAGTATACCAAAGCGCGTCATCACAGTCGAGAAAATGTTTTCTTAGTCAGTGACGAGAGTTATTAGCCTAAAATAATGCCGAAGCTGATCGCTGTAATGTTGATAATAAAAAGCCCTTTTACAAAAATTTCTGCCGGATATATTTTTTAGCTGAGCAGGGGGATATAATTGACCAAATGCAATGGCTGGATTAGCTTAAAAAATCCGATTGGCCGTATGTGAAAAGAGCCTCTGCAAATCTGTGGACTTGAAAACGGGCGTGATTGTCTTTATACGCAGATTAGGCTGACGTTGTGAGTATCACCTGATATCTCGCCATTTGAACGGTTGTTTGTCGATTTCAAGTATTTCAGATCGGTTGATAAGCCATCTTTTGTCCTGCTCTTTTTGCAGGTCCAATTCTATTTTTAGGATCACAAGCGACTTATATTCTCTGTGAACGTAGCTTTGCTCGTCAAAATGAACTACTATCGTCAAGGTCACTTCAGCCTTAGGCGGCGATATTTCTGTTTTTATACCCATCTGTCTACTTTTCTCAACAAGCGGCTCAGACAGCAGTCGCCGGCAGTGATTCATCAAAGCGTCTTTGGTATTATGAAATGAATCGCTGTAATCCGCAGAAATAAGTGCCCCGATTGCGTTACAGTCCTCTTGTTCGGAAGCCTTTCGGATTGTGCTGATTACTGTATTGATTTTTTCCAAATCGGTTTTAACAAGCAAGTCCAGGCCAAAAGCGGATACGGTAAGGATAACAGGCAAAAACCATTGCCACCGGCGGTGTTCATAGGTCTGAATTATATGGATGATCTGTAGGGTAAGCAGGGCGGCGATAGCCAGGGCCAGGGCGGCTTGTATAATTATAGTAAGTGTTTTGCTGATTTTGAACAGGCCTGCTTCGGCCAGGAAATCCAGTGTAAAACAAGCGACCGCGAGGAAGATTACCAGATGCGATTGCCACCAGAGGCGGCTGTCACCGTGGATGAAAAGCAGTGTAAACCAGACAACAATGCCTGCAATCAGAAGTGTCCATGGCTGTTCGAAAATGTTGAACATTTTGCCGGGGATTAGGTCCTATTAATATTTGCCTGATTGATAGCCTCTCTGCATGTAGTACAGGTCGGGGCTGCCGGGATGGCACGCACCGAAAGTCTGATTCTCATTCATTTGAATTGTGCGGTCGTCCTGCCATCTGTGCTTTACTGCGTGGCTGTCAGCAAAGCCCAGGGTGTTTCTATCATTGTGCCATCCTGCCAACGGGTCTATCCAGCAATCTCCAGTAGGATTCATTATCCAGGAGCCCATATTCCATCCCCTGTTATCGGTCTCCTCCACAAACACAAACTTGTTGGCAGGGCTTCTTATCTCTTCATATACTTCGGCCACTCGATCCGGGTATTGTTTACAAGTGCTATAGGCATCTTCTCCATTCATGCCTCCGGCGACCGAATAGCTGTCATGAGCCAGTTGTTCAGGGATGTCTATCCTTGCGTCAGCAGGGCAATGAAATACCTTCAAGGTCTTAACATAAGGAAAGATTTTACCTGTTTTTATGCCTCTGAGCTTGTCTTCAAGGACGCCGGGGGGATTGTTGCTGGTATAGTTACCGGCCGCATCGTGTGGAGGATTTATCCAAAAACCATCTGGATAACAGTTCTTATCTTTGAAATTGGCATTCCTGACCCTATGACCACCCATCAACATACCGTCGTTGTCTACTGTATATGAAAACCACCCCAACGAAAGCTGCTTTAAATTATTAACGCAGATGAGCCCCATGGCCTGGTCCTTTGCCAGCCTCAGAGCGGGCATCAGAAGTGCCATAAGCAACGCGATGATTGCGATTACAACCAACAGCTCAACAAGTGTAAAAGCCCTTTTGTTCATGGCAATCCTACCTTTCTGGTCAGCGACTCAAAGTTTTTGGTAGCAAAGTGCGAATGTCCCAAAATTTGATTCATTCTTGCTACCGGGAGCTACCTATGCAGCAATAGGATATGCAAAACGAGGCCGCTGATTGCTTTATTTTGGCTGTTCCCAGTATTTTTTTAGACTAAATCAATACTAATTATATTGGGCAGGGACAGGTATGTCAATATCAAAAGCAACAAATATTTTCTTTTTTTCGCAAAATCCAGCCGATTCGGTCAGATTTCAAGCTCTTTTTTGACCTCAGCGATTTTTTCGATAGCAAAATCCAAATCTTGCCGGTTGTGGGCCGCGGATATCTGTGTGCGAATTCGTGCAGCCCCTTTGGGGACAACAGGATAGGAGAATCCTATCACGTAAACACCCTTTTCCAGGAGCTTTTCCGCCATTTTTTGAGCGAGTACCGCATCTCCAAGCATAATTGGTACTATTGGATGTTCGCCCGGAAGAACCTCTAATCCGAGTTTGGCAATTTGTTCTCTAAAATAGCTGGTGTTGCTCTGGAGCTTATCTTTCAAATCAGTGGAAGCCGAGAGGATGTCGAGCACTTTCAGCGAAGTGGCGACGATGGCCGGTGCCAGCGTGTTGGAAAAAAGGTAAGGACGGGACCGCTGGCGGAGCATCTCAATAATCTCTTTTCTTCCGCTGGTGTACCCGCCGCTGGCGCCGCCGAGTGCTTTGCCCAATGTACCGGTTATGATATCAACGCGCCCCATTACATCATGGTATTCGTGAGTGCCTCTGCCGCGCCGGCCGAGTACGCCGACTGCGTGTGAATCATCAATCATCACAAGGGCATCGTATTTTTCTGCAAGCCCGCAAATCTCATTTAGTTTGGCGATGGTTCCGTCCATTGAAAAGACCCCGTCGCTGGCAATCAGCCGGAAGCGTGCCGGCCGGGCCTGCTTCAATTTATCCTCCAAATCCTGCATGTTGGAGTTTTCAAACCGCAGACGCTGTGCCTTGCAGAGGCGTATGCCGTCTATAATGCTGGCGTGGTTAAGGCTGTCGCTTATGATGGCATCATCTGCCGTCAGAAGGGTCTCGAATAAACCTGTGTTGGCATCAAAGCAGGAGCAATACAGGATGGTGTCCTCGGTGCCAAGGAATTCGGAGATTTTTTCCTCCAGTTCTTTGTGTATCTGCTGTGTACCGCAAATAAAGCGAACGGAGGAGAGCCCATACCCCCATTTGGCGTAGCTTTCCTGTGCTGCCCGAATAACTTCAGGGTGGTCGGCGAGTCCCAGATAGTTGTTGGCACACAAATTAAGGACTTTTTGTCCGCCCTGGACCGTAATCATGGCCTGCTGTGGGCTGGTTATGATTCGTTCGGCCTTGTAGAGCCCTTCGTCCCTTATTTGTTCAAGCTCGCCGGATATGTGGGATTTCATCGCTCCAAACATATACTGTCCCCTACAATTGTTACAGGTGATTATTTATTTTTCCGCCCAATCCAAAATGACCTTCCCCGATTTCCCCGAGGCCATAATTTCAAAGGCCCTTGCATATTCTGTATAGTGAAACCGATGGGTGATAAGCGGGGCGATATCTATGCCGCTTCGAATAAGCATAGTCGCCTTATACCAGGTTTCGTACATTTGTCTGCCGTAAATCCCCTTGATAGTAAGACCGTTGAAAACGATATAGTCCCAGTCAATAGAGGTTTCCGGCATTATTCCCAGCAGGGCGATTTTACCGCCGTGGCACATATTGGCAAGCATACTCTTGAATGCGTCAGGACTTCCCGACATTTCAAGACCAACATCAAAACCCTCTTTCATACCGAGTTTCCTGACGGCGTCTTCGATTTTGTTATTACCGGCATCCAATGTCAGCGTAGGCCCCATTTTTTTGGCAAGTTCGAGGCGATATGGATTTACGTCGGTAATCACAACATAGCGGGCACCTGCGTGTTTGGCCACGGCGATTGCCATGCAACCGATAGGCCCGGCGCCGGTTATCAGCACATCTTCTCCAACCAGGTCATAGGAGAGGGCCGTGTGCACCGCATTACCAAAGGGATCAAAGCAGGTAAGCACGTCCGTTGGGATGTCAGGATCACAATACCATACGTTTGTCACGGGGATAGCTAAATATTCAGCGAAAGCACCATCTCGATTTACACCGACACCCTTTGGGTCCCTGCACAAATGCCTTCTCCCTGCCAAACAGTTTCTACACCGTCCGCAGACGACATGGCCTTCACCGCTGACAATATCTCCCGGCTCAAAGTCATGCACATTACTGCCTATTTTGTCAACAGTCCCAACAAACTCATGACCAATAGTCAGGGGTGGCTTTATCGTTTTCCGGGCCCAGGCGTCCCAGTTGAATATATGGACATCAGTGCCGCAAATTGAGGTCTTGTCAATTTTTATGAGAACGTCATTGATGCCAATCTGCGGCGTGGGTACGTCTTCCAACCATACTCCTCGTTCAGGATTCTTCTTAATCAACGCTTTCATAACTAAAATTCTCCTGCCAAATTAACAAGATGACGATGTTATCTTCTTTTAGCCGGCACCGGCTATTTTCAATCCGAGCAGAGAGCAGCTTACCATTTTTTCTGTTGAAGCTTGCGTGTTTTCTTATGGTCTGTCATATCATGGGCCAGAGACGTTATTGTTATAAAGCCAAGCTCCAGAGCTGTTGTGTCCGTGGGCTCATCGTCAGGTAGGTGTTGAATTCCGGTCAATTGAAAAACAGTCTGGCCCTGCTCGTTTTTCTGCGGTATATAATACTCGTCAAAACCCTGACTCGATTGCGGCACGACCCTTACACCTTTCGGCTCACCTTTTGATAATTGCGGTATATTGACATTTATAACATCGCCGCTCTTGAGCGGTAGAAGTTTTTTCAGGATTCCGGCACAGTGCTCAGCGGCCTTTTCGAAATCTCCCGGTACGCCGGGGGCCTCAACACAAAGACTCATTGCGACGGCTGGGATCTTTAAGAAGGCGCCCTCCATCGCGGCGGCGACGGTGCCGGAGTAATAAACGTTTATTCCCGCATTCGCTCCATTGTTTATGCCGGCAACGAGCAGGTCTATAGGCCCATCGTGCAATTGCATAACAGCGAGCTTGACACAGTCGGCAGGGGAGCCCTGAACGCTAAAACCGACGAATTGGCCGTTAATATCGACCTTATTGCACACTAAAGGCTGAGAGTATGTAATGCTGTGGCTGGCGCCTGAACGGCTGCCGGACGGCGCTATGACCGTCACATTGCCCATTTTGACAAGCTCCTTATACATTGCCGCCAGGCCCGGTGCAAAAATCCCATCGTCATTTGTCAATAATATTTGCATAGCTCGTATATCGTATTTAGTTCTTTTTTTACGCGATACGCATCACGCAATACGAACGACGGGCATTGTAATCGCCTCCAGAACCTGTGTCAATGCCGTGTAGGGGCATCCTGTGGATTGACAGCTTTGGGGCATAATGTATAATACTGGGCCATGGAGAAATATTTACCAGATAAAGAGTGTGTGGTGATGAGCAGGGCCCAGGTTCGGGCGTTTGATTCGTTTGCCATAAATACGCTTGGAATACCCGGTGTGGTTTTGATGGAGAATGCGGGCCGGAGCTGTGCCGAATTGATTAAAGAGAAACTGGCGGATACTTCCGGGCCGAAAGTCTGTATATTCTGCGGGACAGGAAACAACGGCGGTGACGGGTACGTGATTGCCAGGCACCTGTTGAACGGCGGCTTTAAAGTCACCGTGGTGATATGCGGTGACCGCGGCAAAATCAAAGGTGATGCAAAGATAAACCTCGATATTTTAGAGCGGATGGGCCGGCCAATAGACTGTTTAGACTTGAAAGGTAGTGATATTCCAAGCCGGGTTAAAGCCTATGCAGCCGGTGCTGATATGCTCGTTGACGGTCTTTTCGGCACCGGATTGAACGGACAACTCAATGATGTGTACAAACAATTGATAGAGAGCATAA
>JAOUFU010000199.1 GCA_029858035.1 Phycisphaerae bacterium | reverse complement strand
AAAAAGCAAAAAGGCCCAAAAAGGACACTTGTGTAACTAAAAGAACAGCCCTTAAGTATTGAACCGATATTTATTTATATCAAATTATGGCCTGAAAATCAAGGAAATTATTGGGTAGAAGCATTGTTTTTCAGCAATTTTTGAGATTACTGCCGGCCAGAGGGGGATATCAAGCCCAATTGCGGTGGCGGTCTTATTTTTTGGGTATGTCCAGGGTCCTTTTACAGCGTGGGCAATTGACTTTATCGGGCTTGTAATTTGGTGGTATTTTTAGTTTCAGGCCGCAGAGGCAGGTCAAAAAAACGAATTGGTTGACCCTTCGCATAATGTCACCGACCTGACGCATCTGGGTTTCGAGGCGTTCTTTCTTTCTGGCTTCTGCGCTCGCTTCGCGCAGGGCGATGTCTTCTTTAGTAAGGGCGGTAAGGGGGACTACTGTTTTGGTGTTCGTTACTGCAACGAAAGAATCTGAGTAGTCTTTGAAAGATGCTCCGTGGGTCATATTACGCAGAATTCGTATCCTTTCGGAAATGGGCGGATGTGTGCTGGTCAGGTCGGACAATTTCATCTGTTTCTTTTTCTTGAAGGGATTGACAATATACATCGGTGCGGTCACTTTATTTGCGCTGGCCAGTTGTGGGGAAGGGTCGTTGGCGATTTTTTCCAGAGCGTTAGCGAGTCCCTCCGGATATCGTGTCAGGCGGGCGGCACCGGCGTCGGCGAGGTATTCTCGCCTTCTTGAGAGTGCGAAGTATAATAAGTACGCCATCAGGGGGGCGAGAATGGCAGCAATGATTGCGATGACGAGCATAACAAGCTGTGCCTGTCCGCCTCCTTTACCGCCGGAAGAGGTCCTTCTGCCGCTTCCGCCCATTGAGCTGTAGAACATACCCCGCAGGAATACCTGGGAGATCAGGACGATGGAGCCGAGCATTATTCCAGCAAGCGTGACGAAAAGGATATCGCGGTGGAGGATGTGGCTTGCCTCGTGTGCGATGACGCCCTGGAGCTCATCGCGGTTGAGGCGGGCCAAAAGACCTGCGGTTACAGCGACGGATGCGGTTTCGGGATTTCTGCCGGTCGCAAAGGCGTTTGGAGCGGGGTCGTTGATGATATAAATTTTTGGCATTGCTGGCAGGGCGGCAGCGATTTTCATTTCCTCGACGACGTTGAATAGCTGGGGGTGGACTTCGTGGGTGACGGGTTTTGCTTTGCTGGCAGCCAGGAAAATCTGGTCGCCGCTTGAGAAGCTGACGGCGGTAAGGATGAGCCAGATTACCGTGGCGATAATGATGCCGAAGAAGCCGCCTTCAGTACCAAAGACGCCCAGTCCAATGACGAAGCCGAGCAGTAACAGGCAGACGGCCATTGCCAGAAGCAGCAGGATAGAGTTCCTTTTGTTTGCTCGTATTAATTCCCACATTATTTGTGACTCGTCGTTCGTGAACCGCAGCTCTTCTCTTATCTGCGACCTATACAATAGAACAAAACGTACCTACGAGGCGTTTTGCCCGGCCACAGTTTTAAGAAAAGCTTACTTTTGGCACTTCGCGTTCGGCCTCAACTTCAATCTCGAAGAAATCGCGTTTAGTGAAACTGAACATGTTGGCAATGATGTTTGAAGGGAACATCTGAATCTTGTTATTGAAGAACAAGACCTGGTCGTTGTAGCTCTGCCTTGCGAATGAGATTTTGTTCTCTGTGCCGGTCAGCTCTTCCTGAACCGCAAGGAAATTTTGATTTGCCTTGAGCTCGGGATAGTTCTCTACGACGAGCATAAACTTGCTGAGGGCCTCGCCAAGGGCCCCTTCAGCTTTCGAGGCTTCCGAGACGGTCTGTGCACCCATGGCCTTGCTTCGTGCCTCTGTTATCGCCTCAAAAGTCCCACGCTCGTGCTTCATATAGCCCTTTGCGGTTTCGACGAGATTGGGAATGAGGTCGTGTCGTCGCTTTAGCTGGACATCAATCTGCGACCAGGCGTTGTCGACCTGATTTCGAAGCCGAACCAGGGCATTGTAGATGCCGATTACAAAGATAATAAGCAGGACAAGTACAGCCGCTACAATGATAAGCGGAATCATACTTTCCCCCTTTCTTTATTTGTTTTTTTTCGGTTTTGTTTTTTTATGACTGGGTTTTCTTTAGTATAAGCGCGATGATGAGAATAACGAGGCCAACACCTCCAAGTATATAAGTCCATCTCGAGATCGCAAGAATTAAGCTTAAATCCATGGTTTTGTCTCCTTTTTAAAATAAGTTATTGATTGTCGTTATTTTGTTCGGAGCCGAACATATCGGCCAACAGTTTTTGGATTTTATTGTCTTTGTCCAACTGTGCCCTGTCAAAGATGTCCTGCAATTCACCTTTGTCAAACCAGAGGCCGTCACCTCTACGGCATTTGTCTATAAGCAGGACAGGTTTCGAAGAGCCGGCTATGATTTTTTTCATTTTTTTCATACATATTGGACATTTTCTGGATTGTTCTGTGGACGTATTGTCTGCTTTGAATGAGCCGAGCAGATTCCGGGCCTTTTCCGGCTCGCCGAGGAGCATTTCGAGCTCACCGGCGTCGAGCCAGATACCGCCGCAGTCGATGCAGTGGTCGATTTCGACTTCCTGAAGCTCAAGGGTAATCATCGCGTTTTTGCAAACCGGACAATCCATATTAAAGACCCAAGACTCACGATCCATCCTTAACGGCCAGGGGCCAACTTTTTTTAGCCGGCCGAGCTAACGACCATGCATAATATTACCGCTGTGGGATTGTCGGGTCAAGAAAAACTACGGTATTTTGTTGAAAATCAGGGATTTTTAAATTATGCGAGGAAATTAAAGGAAGACTTGAAGGAATGTCCGAAAAAATCTATATTTATGAGGCCAAGTGACAGACTGAGCTGTGCCAATAAGAAGGACACACTATATTATGGATTGTGAAAGAGGCCTGTTGTTAAGAGAAAGTTTATGAAAAAATCAGTTGAGAGGCGGTGTTAAACAGGGAAGATGTTTGTACTTGACGTTAGGATATGGTTGGGCTAATATAAGCGTTGATTATATTGGCCGCTATGGATTGCGGCTGAATATTAAAGGGACAGGGAAATGATAGTTGACTGTCACACACATATACACTTTACGGCCGACGATGATGTTGCAGCATCCGAGCATCTGGATGCGGCGGAGACGGTGGATGCCTGCATAGTATTGGCTAACGCAGGAGTATCGAGCGAAGAGGTCAATAAGAAGTTATCCGGGTATGTGGGCAAACATAAAGAAAAGATGGTGGGTTTTGGGGTAGTCGAGGCCAGCAAGGATAACGTCGGTGTAAAACATCTGGCATCTATGAGAGATAAATTTGGACTTCAAGGCATGGTGCTGTATTGCAGCCGATGTGGTTTTCACCCGACACACAGCAGGGCAATGAAATTTTACGAATCGGCTGAAGAACTTGGCCTGCCTGTCTTCTTTCATAACGGCGAGGCCTCTATAGAGGCAGACGCTGTTCTTGATTATGCTCAGCCTTACCTTTTGGATGAGATTGCCAGAAGCTTTGCGGGCTTGAAAATTATTATCGGCACTATGGGTGTGCCATTTGTTGAGCAGACGTTGTCAATGGCGGCGAAACATAAGAATGTTTATGCTGACTTGACGATAAGGCCGAGCAATGTCTGGCAGGTTTATAATATGGTGGTGGCGGCATACGAGCGAGGGGTGATGGATAAGCTGCTGTTCGGGAGCGGCTTCCCCATGAGCAACGCGGGTGAGTGCATAGAAGCACTACTTGGCTTTAATATGCGTTTAGCCGATACGAACTTGCCGACGGTCCCTCGAGGCAATATTCAAAACATCATCGAGCGTGATACGCTTGAATTGCTCGGAATTAAAGAGAAGATCACAACAGACGAAGAAGGTAAGGACGCACAAGCGACAGAGCGCAAGAACAAAAGGACTGCGAAACACGAAATATGAAACATGAGCTTCTGGAAGAGCAGCGGGAGAGCTGGGGAACGCGAGGCGGATTTGTACTTGCGGCGATAGGGTCGGCCGTAGGTTTGGGTAATCTGTGGGGATTTCCATATAAACTGTACAGCTATGGAGGCGGTGCGTTTTTGATCCCTTACATATTGGCCCTGGTTGTGGTCGGTATTCCCGTGATGGTTCTCGAGTTCAGTATCGGCCATTATACGCAGCGTGCGGCTCCGGACGCATTCAAACGTGGTCACAGGCGTTTCGAGCTTGTTGGCTGGTGGGGGATTATACTGGCCTTTGTGATAGTGACTTATTATCCTGTGATTCTGGCTTATTGTTTCAGCTTTTTGTGGTACAGCATAGTCGGCATTTTTAACGGTGGTGAGCTGCCTTGGGCGGGCAAAGGCATTGAAGGCGTTGAGAACGCCAAGCAATTCTTTAACGATACATATCTGGGCAAGATTGACATCGAGGACGCTCGTTTCTACCTTGGTTCTATCCGTAGTAACATTGTGCTGCCTCTGGTGATTACATGGGTGGCGATGTACTTTTGTATATTCAAAGGGGTGCGTCTGGTCGGCAAAATTGTTTGGCTGACCGTTCCGCTTCCGTGGCTGATGCTGCTTATCCTTGCAGTGCGGGGTCTGACGCTTGAAGGCAGTATGCAAGGGCTGGCTTATTATCTGGATCCGGTGTGGTCGGAGCTGGCCAAGCCTATTACCTGGCGTTACGCGGTCGGCCAGGTCTTCTTTTCGTTGAGTCTTGCTTACGGGATTATGATTACTTACGCGAGCTTTCTGCACAGGAAAAGCGATTTGAACAACAATGCCGCTATTATCAGCATTGCCGACTTTGCGACGAGTTTTGTTGCGGGCCTGGCGGTTTTCGCTACGTTGGGTGGGATGGCATTCGTGACTCAGCAGGCAGGTCATGCCGTAACGGTGGAGACGGTGGCCGAGTCGGGACCTTCTCTTGCATTTGTGGCGTTTCCTTATGCGTTGGCGCAGCTTCCATATTCGGCGTGGTTCAGCTTTATTTTCTTCTTTGCCCTTATTACGCTGGGCCTTGACTCGGCGTTTTCGATGACCGAGTCCATTCTTGCCAGTATTGTCGACAAGACGGGCTGGCCCAGGAGCATTGTTCTTCCATTGCTGACCGTTGTTGGCTTTACTTTCGGTTTGTTGTTTGTGACGAAGGCGGGATTTAACTGGCTTGGGACCATCGACGGGTTCGTTAACGGGACGTGGGGCATCGCTTTTATGGGTTTGCTGGAATGCATCGTTATAGGTTGGCTGTGGCGAGTTGGTACATTGAGGCGTCATGCGAACAGCCGCAGCGACTGGCAGTTGGGCAGATGGTGGGATTATCTGATTCGCCTGGTGATTCCGATATTGCTCGGTACGCTTTTCTTCTGGCAGCTTTTCGATGATATTAGCAGCGGATATCTGTTCAGGATTAATTCAGAATATCAGGCGGATCTGGATAAAGGCATGATTTCTGAAGAGCTGCGTAAGGAATTTGAAGATAATGAGAACGTAATTTCCCAAGAGGCCACTTTCACGGTTGAGCAGGCGGGTTTGAGCTGGCTGATTACCGATGGGGAGAACAAGTATCTTATCATGAAAGAGGAGGACAGGCTAAACGTTTACGACAGTGAGGGTGGTTTCCTGAGGACTCCGGGAGGCGAGTGGAAGCTGCCAAATTGCGTGGGTCTGTTTATTGTTGCGCTTGTACCTGTCTTGGCGGTCATTTTGAGTTTGGTCAAAGGCCGGTGTGATATTGAACTGCCAAGCCATGAAGAGGCTGATTTTGGTATCAGGGGCAGTCGTGGCGGTGTGCTGGCTTTTTTACTGGCGTTAATTCCGGCTGCCGGTTTGCTGGTTATTTTGCTTGGTTCCTCAGTCCCGGAAGCGGCTGAGAGTGAGCTGGCGAATCCGGTGTTCTGGTTATTGATGGCGGTCGGGATTGTTGCTATAGGGCTCAGCAATTATCTTGTGGACAAGCATAATACATCCAGTAGTGAGGTATCGTGGTTTGCACGATGGGCGGGGATATTGGCAACGATGGTTGTGAGCGCGTTTGTTGCGGTGATATTGCTTGGCCTAAAGGGGGGGGCGAAAATCGGTGAAGAAACGTTGCCTATTCGGCACAAGTTGAGCGGAGTTTCGTATATAATCCTTGCGGTGGTTTTTCTAATCATCATCGGCGGTTTGGCGTGGTGTTTCTACCGGGCGTTGTTAGCGGCTAATGCAGGTACAGGGGTGCAGCATCCAGACGAAGTGGGCGACGAGAAACAGGAGGCGGGGGACAACGAAAGCGAATAGGTTTTAGTTAACAGCAAAAGGAAGCCATCGGCTATTTTGGTTTGAAGCCGTTGACGCTGTTGCCGGTGTACTTGTCGCAGGCCTTTTCCAAATCCACATCGGTTATGTTCGCCAGGGTGCAGAGCCAGGCAAAAACGTCGGCAAATTCTTCCTCTTTGTTTTTTTGGTCGTTAGAAGCCAGGGCGGTGGCAAGCTCACCGACTTCTTCAATAAACCACATAAATGTGGCGGGGATCCCCCTCTGCCGGTCCCGCTTTTCGTATTTTTTGGAAATTATACTTTGAAATTCGCTAATATGCATTTCTATTCAGATAATGACAGCGTATAGCGGACGCCAACAGAACCTGCCGTTAACGACGGGCAGGAAAATCTATCCCCTATACATTGTGTTCTTTCCTTCAATTATAGTTGAGAGCCTTGTTTTTTGCGGGCTTATTGGGCCCGAACACTGAATTTTCACCAAGTTTTTGCTTAATAAGTTTAACTATGTACCCCAAAATGCAGTGATTTTCCTCTCTAAAATAGATAAAACAGAAAAAAAGTCTAAAATTTTTTTCAAGTGTGTAAAAAACTTGACATTCGAGGAGTTCTAACATAGGATTCAGCGAAGGACACCAGTTTTGTATGGAGGCTGTTATGGCTGAGATTAAGCCAAGAATCAGTGTTGAGTATGCTGAGAATGCAACGGTAGTAACTTTTGTCGATGAGAAAATCCTCGAAGAGACGGATATTCATGCCCTCCAGGAGTCTGTTATGTCCGTGATTGAGGAAGCGAAGCAGTTAAACCTGATTTTGGATTTTTGCAATGTTCAGTTTCTTTCCTCTGCTGTTTTAGGACTTTTAATGAGAATCAGTAAAAAAGTTTATGAACAGGAAGGCCAATTACGGCTTTGTAATATAAATCCACGAATCTACGAAATTTTTAAAATAACGCGTCTGAACAAAATATTCGATATATACGAAAACGTTAAAAGTGCAACCGAAAGCCTTCTTAGCGCAGATTAGGTGACAGCTTTTTTCACTATTGCCAGGGGCAGAGGATGTCCGATAACTTACGGTATTGGATAGCTAATGATTTGAGATATAATCTTACTTTTACAGGCCCATTGCAGAAGCTATTCGGGATGGAATAATTTTATGGCGTCAGAAACACCAGTCGGTCACGAAATGGTTGCTGGAAGTACATCTTCTGCAGTTACTTCCATACGCGAGGAGATTCTATCTAAACTCAAAGCTAACAGTTTCAGCGAAGAGGACATTTTTGCCGTGCATCTGGCATTAGAGGAGGCCTTTATCAATGCTGTCAGGCACGGTCATAAAATGGACGCAACCAGAGGTGTTAAAATTGACTATTCTGTGGCCCCGGACAAGGTGGAAATAACTGTGACTGATGAAGGTGATGGATTTGACCCGGAAGCTGTGCCGGATCCGCGATTTGGTGAAAATCTTTACAAGCCTGAAGGGAGAGGATTGTTTCTTATGCGTTCATACATGGATGTGGTTAAGTTCAACGAGCGAGGTAATAGTGTGTGTATGGTCAAAAATAAAGCAAATCAGGAACCGACAAGCAACAAGAACCAAACACAGGCATAATCAACAGTGGAG
>JAOUFU010000198.1 GCA_029858035.1 Phycisphaerae bacterium | reverse complement strand
GATCCCGTTCCGATCCACACGGCCAGCATCGTGCAGACCATAATCCAGGGCGAAAGCGTTCTTCCGGCTACCGTGAAATCCTCTTGTGTCTTGACTTGTCGGGATTTGTAAATCCCAATGCCTGTCAGGACAAACAAATAGACAAATATGGCAATTAAGTAGATCATTAGTACCTTGTTATTTAACAAACTGTTCGACAAAGTATTTCGGTGTCAATGGCTCACCCGTTGCCCGTTCAATCATATCGTTCCAATGATACAGTGCCCCTGGGCCAAGAACTTTCGTTCGCAGGTAATCTCCCAGTTCTCTCTGGCCGACATAACTGACATCATCATTTGATTCAAGCTTAAAAACATTGTGGACTATATGGTTATGCAGTTGGGAGGCCAGCAATTCGCCCATCATATAATTATGGTAATAGCACGGTGCAGTGGTGAAATGAAGCTTTGAAGCCCAGCCCGCATCGACAGGCCCCGGCGGTCTTTTCACGAACTGGTATTTCTCTACCAGCTCCCACCACAAATTATTCAAATCCTGGTCTGGATTGGTATAAAGCTGCTTTTCAAAATTAAACATGACCAACGCCCAGCGTGTGAAGAGAACCTGTTGAAACGCGAGGTATTTTTCGCTTACCTTTGCAATTTCCTCTAGTTCTTTCTCGGAAAGGCCCAGCATCTCCTGCATCCAGGCTGCGTTGCGACTCATTCGGCCGAAGAACATCGCAATTGCCTCCGTGGTAAAACTGTGCGCCGGTTCCCTCAGCAGCCAGGGCTCTGTCCGGTCGTGGTATTTGCTGTAAATTGCATGGCCCAATTCGTGCAATATCGTCTCCATCCACCGCTCGGTATTTTGAAGATTGCACAAAACACGAACGTCACCCCGGCGGTCCACGTCTTCGCTAAAAGCATGTGGATACTTGCCTTCGCGGTCATATAAATCGCTTCTGGCAAGGATATCATCCACAGGAAGACCAACGCCTGCGTAATATATTTCTGCAAGTTGTTTGACATCATGCTTCTTATAATAGATGTCTAAATCCAGCTCATACACCAGAGGGGTCCTTTGAAAAAAAGGGTCATGATAGTGCCAGGGCATAAGGTCTTTTACTTCAATGCCATAACTATCTGCCAGGATGCGGTCTAATTCCGCTTTCATTCGGGCAAAGGGCTTGTTGGTCAATGCACTAAGCTCATCAAAGATGCGGTCCAGTTCTTTTGCATCCTGTTCGCCTGTAACTATCGACATCGTATGATAATTGTCAAAGCCGACCTTACGGGCCGCCTCGTTACGCAGCTTGACCAGTTGGATTAGGTCCTCAACAATCACATCGCCCACCTGCTTGCTGGCCCGCCAGGCTAATTCCCTTTTGCGACAATCTGTCTCCGTTGTCATTATTGTGTAGATGTCACTCATTGTAACTTTTTTGCCGTCTATGGTGCCGCGATATGTGTTGTACTTTTCCTGGATTTTCGTGTCCGCATCAACGAGTTTTTCCAGAAGCTCCGGCTCTATCTGGTTCCGAAGATAAGCGTAATAGAGTTTGTCCAGTTGTCGGGTTAGTCTGGCGTCCTTGACCTGTCTGGATTCTTTAATGCCTTTAATGAAGGCGTATTCCTTTGGATTATTGTAAATTCGACTAATCCCAAGTTGTAACTTGCTGAGCTTGTCATAATCTTCCGATTTTCCGGCAGTTGAAGCATCCCAATAGGTCAGGTTCGCCTGTGTCGTGATAGGTTCGACTTTTTTGACATGAGCGGTAATGAACTTTTCCAACTGTTTTTCCTGTGTGTTATATGCACAGCCAAAAAGAATAAATGGCATAGCAAACGTAACAACTGAAATTAACATTTTATTCATGATTTATTCTCCATTATGGTTGTTATATAAATACCAGAATCCTGGTGCAATTGGAAGTTCCTTTTAATATAGAGATTACATTATGATCGATGTAATGTTTTCTACTATCACTATTAATGAACGAAAATCACAATCCTGCTGCTGGTTTTAGTGACGTTGACACTTCTGAGGGTAATTAGTCCCCACTTGTCGGTGGTTACTTCACCGGATTGGATTTTCTTTCCTCCCGAGGAGTTAGTCCATCTGAATTTTTGCTCGGGTTGTCTCTTAAACTGCTGAAGCCGTCTCGGTGTGATATCGACGGTACACTGGTCCTCAGGTGCTTTCTCGTTCAATGCTATAGTCATTTCCCACCTTGCAGGTGTGTCAACTATTGTTTCGGTATCCCAGTATAGATAGAGGTTTATCTGGCCGACAGAATCTCCGTCGTAAAAGTCCTTCTGAGTTTCCTTGCCAATCTTTATCTCTTTTGGTGTTTTTAGTTTCCTGCCTGTACCCGGGTCATCATCAAGAGAGCAATTAGTAAAAGCGGGCAGACTCTGGTCAAGCCGAATATCCAGCGGCATAATGCGCTCGCCGCCGTCGGCCGGCATAGTTGCCCGCTGACCGTGGCCGCTCAGTCCCCAGACGAAAAGATGGGGCCGGCGGGTTTCCTGCATTGCCTGGTAGAATTCCAACGCTTGAGGCCAGCCTATCGCCCCGTCATTTTTCCCGTTGGACCAAGTGATGAAACCAATTTCTTTCTTGGGATGTTTCCGCAAATAAGCTGCGTCTTTGTAGTATTCGAATACCGGCGTACCATCCTCGTACTTAATGCCCCAGTCCTTGTTTCCAAAAACTCTTTCGTAGGAGCCGGTGAATTGAGGCGTATTGCCGGGGTCATGGACGCCGACCCAGCCCACCGACCAGGCTATTATGTCCGGGTAACGAATTGCAAACATCGGCGCTCCGCTGCCACCCATTGAAGAGCCAGCCGTGAACACTCGTGTCGGATCGAGTTTATACTTCTCAGCAGCCCAGTCTAAAAAAGAAAGTATTCGTGTTGTCGTATAAGGCCTGACAACACCTTCTTTCCATTTTTCTTCGGATGGCTCCTGCGAGTAGTAGAATTCGTGATACCCCGTCCACCAATCGTACGGTATCTGATTTGTCGATATCAGATATGTGGTTCCGAGCTTCTGCTGACTGTACCACCAGCCATAACCTCCATTCAGACTTCCGCCCCAGCAATGTAAATGCAGGCCTACGGGTGTCGGTTTGTTCTCAATGTGAGGTGGAATGGCTACCAGGTAGTCAAAGGGCTTGTTCTCGATGGATGCGTTTGGCGGCGCTTCCCATCGTACATAGTAATGCAGCACCGGATTCTGAATATAAGAGAATTCTTTCGGTTTAACGATTCGTTGAAGGACCGGCACACCTTGACCTTGCACTTCCCGTACAGGTTTTTCAGTCGAATTGGCTCTGTTGATATTCTTATTTTCCTCGCCATTTTTAGAAAATGTGACCGCATAGTAAGATTCCATAGGATTTCTATCCCTATTGGATGGACGCTTTGGATTGTGGACATACAATCCTGTTCCTTGGGCAAGCGGCTCGTCACCGTCTTTTATGACATAACGAATTGCCGGCTTGTTTTCCTGAGATGATCCGTAGTAGTCGACATTCCAGCAACTTAGAGGCCCAACCTCTGCGATCGGTTTAATTCCCTCAACTGAGGTTATCGGTTTTTCACTTCGATAGATTCGATAGCGGACTTTATTATTTCTGGTTAATTCCTGAGCCATTTTTCTAATCGTTGCATCGGAAATATTATCCTCGATGTCTGGTGGTTCGAATTCTTTCCAGGTAATAAATGTCTGACCTTCGTGATGTCGGACCTTAAGACCGGCCACCTGCCTTTCAGCAGAAAGAGTGGTAGTCGCAATCAGCAGTAAAATGAGAAATGAATTGATATAAAGGGCGATTTTTTTCCTGCTCATATATAGCACTCCACGGGATTCTATATCTTGCCTTCAATTGATACGTCTGTTTTATCTTCGATCGATTACTTGTCTACCCATGTTTTGGCAGGCAGAACCTGTCTGTAACCTGAAATCACCACCCATCGCATCTATAAACAGGGGATCTGCCTCGAAGGAATTCTGGTCATATCCGTACTTTGTTTGCCATTGTTTCAGAGAGTACGAACCTCCTTCTTCATATCCTTTCTTGTAATTAAATCCTGCGGCGATGTTGAAATGGACTGCCTTCTCAGGATTATAATAACAATTATTTTCAAACCTCAATTCACGAAGGATAATGCCGTAAAGCTCGTCTGAAATATAGGTGCCGACAGTCACTGTTCCCCGCTCTTGTGAATAAGTGTCGCGAGTGTCGTATACGATATTGTTTTTGAACACGATATTTTTAGGATCATCGGGGAATGTTGTGTTTCTCCAGTTGGTTGTTGGATTCATCTGAAAACCTGAAGCGTCATAGAGGGTATTATATTCAAAGACCTGGTTCACCTGATGCGTAACTCCCCCAAAGTCCCGGCTGCTGATGCCGCCCCCACCGACAATCAGATTGTGATGGAAGTGCGTATTGGCTGTCCCTGTTCCGAACGCAAAAAACTTGCAGTTCTTAAAGGTATTATGGTGGACATTAAAAGTGGCTTCTGGAACACGAGAGGCATGTTTATATTTGATTCCTCCACCGGACAGTTTATGCGACTGTGGTAGAGACTGGTAGATAAGGCAGTCGTGAATCTCTATGTTTCCTCCTTCCATTCCGCCGAATATAACCAAATTCGTACTGTTCTCGGTAGCTTTCCCATTTGTATCGGCGCAGGTGCGGTCGTAGTTATCATTAAAAATACAGGAATGAATTTCTACGTCCCGGCAGTCGGTTATATAAAGCCCTGCGATATTGTTGTTGTCTACGCCGTCTGTATCATGAACGTGAACGTTATGCAGGGTAATGTCTTTAGATTCAGTCAAGCTGATTCCCCTGCCATAAGCATTTCTGACCTCGATTCCTTCAATTTCCCAGTTGCCGGACTGAAAGATTGATATTCCCGTTCCTTTACCCTGAGTGTCTATGATTGGCTTGTGGCCGGGATAGGCCTTGATTTGGAATTTATTGCTCTTGTCTCCCCGTTTTCCCCTGAAATATGCAACGAAGGAACCGCCGCCGCTGGGCCCTTTCTTCCATTCGCCTGGATGTAAAATTGCACTGTATACCCCATTCATAAGGTAGATACAATCTCCCGGCGCTAATTCAACCCAGCCGGGAGGTCTGTAACTTGGATTGTAATAAGAAATGATATTTGTGAATGACTTCCAGGGAGCTTCTTTGCTTCCGTTTTCCTTGTCACTGCCATTTACGGGATCGATGTAATAAGATTTCCCGCCGGCAACGGCTGCCAACAGCACCAAAGCCAGAATGCTAAAAGTTACACATCTTTTACCGCGTATTGTTCTGTTTTCTATCATCCCGTTACTTTCGAGCATACTCCCTTTAAATACGAGTAGCAAAAATATATATCATTAATAGTGTCGAAGCCGGTGTAAGATTCCTTTATTCTTGGCTGGTTGGTTTTGTCGGTGTTATTGTAAGCGAAACAACAGCGTTGGATACCGCCTTTTTCAGATTAATGCCTAATCGTGTTGGTTGTTTCCGGGCGCTGACATCTTCTTCGATGGTTTCGGGCCGAATCTCGAAGTCGGCACCGGCTACTTTTATTTCAACGCGCAAAGCTTCTTCTGAATCATAGACCATCAGCGTCGTAGGAGAGGTTTGTTTCCAGCGGCTAAATGTAATAAGGGCAGTACCAAAATCGCAAGGTTGTGAGAAGGCAACTTCGTCCGTCACTTGTAACGAACCGGCTCCGAGTCGGGAATATATAAATTTACGTTCAAGCTTTTTGAGTTCCGGTACATCGTATGCCGAAGAAATATCAAAGACCAGCGTGTTGGTACTATCGGTAAAGGTCTTACTAACCACACGCCCTCTCGCTTGGCTGCCGGTTCGCTGCAGTTTACCTGCTACAATCGGTACAGGGTGGCCGTAGGAATTAAGAACGTTGCTTTCATAACGCTGACCACTGAATGTGCGGGCTGTATATACTTCTCCACCTGGGTCAAGGAGCAGAGGCTTGTCACCCAACACCACAATAAAGGAGCCTACGTCATTGTGGTTATGATGTTCTGAATTGTGACCGCCCTTTAGAGCAACGGCCAACCGTGAAGACGATCCTGGACTGGGCCGGCATATCAATACGCCGGCATTTTCAAACCATGACCGGATTCCGGGGCCCTGGGATGCAGTCTGGGCGGGCGCAGTGCGTGAAGCGGAATTGGGGAAGGAATACATCGTACTTTCATAAAGTGAACCGGCCGGGGAGACAGCCTCGGTTTGTTCCCAGGAGCGCAAACCCAAACCGAATCTTCGACTAAGAAAATACATCAGTCGCGAGCCGGGCTGCGCCCGGACGGAACAATCTGCAAAGGCGGGATATACGCCGTTGGAAATCTCTATATTCGAACCGAACATAGCGATTTGTTTTACCTTGGGATCTCGGAGCAGGTCCACTTTACCCTTGGTGGCCTGATAAATCGTTTCACTGAGCATGATATAGTAACCGAAGCCGTAATTCCAATAGCCAAGGCCTTCCGAACAATAGCCGTCGTCTGTGAATCCTTTGAGAAAGTATTTTGAGTATTTCTCTGCTGCCATGATGAAGAAGGCACGTCTTTGAGGTGACTCAATCACAGCCAATGCCGGGCCGGTCACGCTCCCAAGGCAGACGGCATTCCAGTTATTAGTACCGGTCATCCACCAGTTTTTACTGCGTTTGCCCTCCACCATATCGGTGTAAGGTTTAAAGATGCGTTTCTCCAGGTTGTCACGAATAAGCCGACGAGTTTCGTGATTTAGTTTATCGGCAAGCAGGTAATCAGCCGTAGCCAAAGACCACGCAAGCATGGAAGAACCAAGGTCAATATCAATACTCGTTTCTTTGAAATTTGTTAGGCTGCGGTCGTGGGCCGGCATTACCCAGGTCTTTTCAGAGCAGATCGCACGAACAATCTCCTCGAACGCAGGCAGGAAACGCCCTTTGTTCTCCATACATTCAGCCAGAACGAGCGTACTGATTCTACCGCGGCGGCGACCGGCAACTCTCTGCCAGCGGGTGCGGTTGCCCGTGCGCGAAAAGTCCAGATACAAATCGTCCGGTTGTTCGGGAATGGCCTCTTTCAGGAGACTTTCAGCTTCGGAAATGACACTTTTGAACGAGTCGTTCTGAGCCAGTTTTTTCCATGTGGTTCGCTCGGTGATTGGTGTGCCGAAACCAGCCGGCTTTTTTGACAGAAGCGAAGCGATCTCCTTGACGCGAGTGTGGTCAACTTCCCCGACAGCCGCGAAAGCGATGCTGTGCGGTAGGATTGCAAAACCGAAAATAAACAACAAATTTGTCATAGTTGGTAAAAATGGCCATTTTTTCTTTTGTCTTATCATAATTATTCCTTTCCGTTTTCAGGCCTCATCGGGCCTTTAATCACTTGCTTCAACCTTCCCTCAGAATTAACCGGTCAATCTGAACGTCCGTTTCGCAGTACGTGTCTTGCCGTTATACTCTACAGTAATTGTTATTGTTGGATTGTTTTCCGACATGAAATAAGCATGGAGAAAATATCCGCTGGGGCGAACGTTTTGGATAGACTTGCCATTAAGAGTAACTTTTGCACCGGGCTGCACCAGACCGCGAACGCCGATGTTACGTGGGCCGGAGGGGACAAACATACCTTCAGGTGGTGATGTTTGGATTATTAACAGTGGTTCAGTTTGGAGTGCCTCGATCTCACGGGCTATGGCATTACGGGTATTGAGCATGATATCGGGATTACGTGTATATTCATAAAATGACTGCACTACACGCCGGCAGAGTTCCAGGGGCCTTTGTCGTGGGTCAAGCCAAAAGGCTTCCCGGCCGACCTTGCTTTTAATTTTTGATAGCTCATTCTCCAGTACCCATAGATATTCAAAGTCCTGCAGACCGTCGCGCATAGCGCTGAAACGCA
>JAOUFU010000197.1 GCA_029858035.1 Phycisphaerae bacterium | reverse complement strand
GCTAAAACTGGAACGCGGAAAGAAAATAGTCGAAGACCACTACGCGAATAAGGGTGGCGGCACATACAAGGGCTGTAAAACATACGGAGACTTTCGCGAGCTGATTGCAAGGAAAGATATTGATTCGGTGGTGATTGCCACGCCTGACCACTGGCACTCGATTACGGTTATCCAGTCGGCCAAGGCGGGCAAGGACATTTACTGCGAGAAACCGCTTTCGCAAACTATTGCCGAGGCCAGGGCGATGGTCAATGCGGTCAGGCGTTACGGCCGGGTCTTCCAGACCGGGAGCATGCAGCGTTCGGACTGGCACTTCCGCTTAGGCTGCGAGCTGGTTCTCAACGGTTACATCGGAGAATTGCAGCATGTTACGGTCGGTGTCGGCGGGCCTCCCGACGACAAACCTTTAGCGGCACAGGCGGTGCCTGATTATCTGGACTGGGAGATGTGGGTCGGCCCGGCTCTGTGGAGGCCATATAATTCGGAATTGTCTCCTCACCTTAGCTGGGACGGTTTTCCTCACTGGCGCTATAACAGCCGCTTTGGCGGCGGCGGGATGACGGACTGGGGAGCCCATCACTTCGATATCGCCCAGTGGGGTATGGATATGGATGAGAGCGGACCGGTTGAAATCATACCACCCGACGGCAAGGATTATAAGGTGCTTACTTACAAGTACGCGACAGGCGTTACAATGACCCGCGATAATGCCAACGGTGTTTTATTTACGGGTACAAAAGGCAAGGTGGAGGTAAATCGGGGACATATAAAAACATGGCCTGATGAGCTTAAGGACCAACAAATTGGTCCCAACGAGAAACATTTATATGAGAGCAAGAACCATTACACCGACTGGCTGGAGGCCGTTCGGAATCGCACAAAACCGATTTGTGATATTGAAACCGGGTGCCGGTCGGTGTCAGTCTGTCATTTAGGTAATATAGCTTACAAGCTTGGGCGGCCGTTGAAATGGGACCCCGACAAGGAAGTGTTTATCGCAGATAGAGAAGCCAACCGTTTACTGTTTCGTTCCATGCGCGCCCCCTGGCACTTATAAAATGATTAATGATAAATGATTATTGATTAACAAATAAGCACTTATCCATTTATGGAGTCTTTATTATGAAAAAGAAACAAATTAGTCGGCGTCAGTTTCTCAAAAGAGCATCCGGGATTACGGCAGGCGCAATATCCTTTCCATATTTTGTTCCCTCATCGGCATTGGGCCAGGCCGGCCGGCCGGCAGCGAGTGACCGCATTGTAATGGGCTGTATTGGAGTGGGCAGTCAGGGCACCGGTGACATGAGGGGCTTTTTGGGAAAGAAGGAGGCTCAGGTTGTCGCGGTTTGTGATGTTGATAAGAAGCATCGCGACCAGGCCAAGAAAATCGTGGACGAGAAATACGGTAATAGTGACTGCAAGACGTACATTGATTTCCTTGAATTGATCGAGCGTAAAGACATAGATGCGCTTTTATTGGCACTGCCGGACCAGTGGCATTCCATCCCTGCTATAATGGGTGCTCGGTCAGGTAAGGATATATACGGAGAAAAACCACTCGCGAGGACAATACGGGAGGGCCGGGCCATCTGCGATGCTGTTCATCGATACGGGCGGATATGGCAGACCGGAAGCTGGCAGCGTTCTGTCGGGCACTTTCGCAGGGCCTGTGAGCTGGTCCGCAACGGACGTATTGGCAAGGTCAATAAGGTGGAGGTTGGCCTGCCGACCGGAGGCGGCACGGACAATAAACCGGTAGTGCCTGTTCCCGAGGGTCTGGACTGGGACTTCTGGCTTGGGCCTGCTCCGTGGGTACCCTACAGAGGCATCTGTCACTGGAACTGGCGATGGATGATGGACTATTCCGGCGGGCAGCTCACCGACTGGGCGGGACACCACGTTGATATTGCTCACTGGGGTTTGGGTCTTGACCGTACCGGTCCGGTTGAAATAGAGGGCAAAGGGGTTTATCCCAAGGACGGCATATATGATGCGCCTACGGAGTATAAGTTTACCTGCAAATACGCCGACGGTCTGACAATGATAGTTGCGAACGACCGCCAACAACCGAAAGGCATGGGAGCGATGTGGTATGGCGAGAAGGGCTGGATTCATGTTAATCGCGGGGGGCTGAACGCCGAGCCGAAGAGCGTACTTGACGAAGTCATCGGGCCTGATGAAATCAAGCTGTACAATAGTCGAGACCATACACAGAACTTTTTGGACTGTGTTAAGAGCCGCAAGGAGACAATAACGCCCGTTGAAATCGCTCACAGGTCTATCAGTGTTGGGCTTCTGGGTGAAATCGCGATGCTGACCGAAGAGAAACTGAAATGGGACCCTGATAAGGAAGTGTTCCTAAACAGTGATAAGGCCAACCGGTTTCTATCACGTCCGATGCGTGCTCCCTGGCACATTTGAAATGATTATTGATTAATGATAAATGATTATTAATTGAGGATGAATGATTATTGAAATTGCTAATTGGTGATTGGTTGTAAATTTGGGTTATCATTTACTGTTTACAAGTTACCAGAATATCGGTTGTAGAAAGAAAGGAGTAAATATGAGGCAAAGGTTACAATTTATTTATATAGCACTTTCTGCCTTCTGCTGTTTGTCGCTGCTTACAAATTGTTCGGGTGCCGTCTCACCGGAGGAAGTGCAGAAGATGGAGGCAGCCATGCCGGTAAAGCCGGTGGCGCCCCCGAAGCAGCCGAGAAAGCTTCTGGTCTTCAATCTGTGCAAAGGATTCAAGCACGGCTCGATTCCTTACTGGGACAAGGCGCTGGAGATAATGGGGAAGAAGACGGGGGCCTTTGAGGTCGTGGTAAGCGGTGATATGGCGATGTTCAAAGCGGAGAACCTCAACAAGTTTGATGCTGTTTGCCTGAATAATACCACCATGCTTGGCTTTGAGGAGCCGGAGCTGCGTGAGAGTTTGATGGATTTCATAAAGGGCGGCAAAGGTATTATTGGCATTCACGCAGCGACGGATAATTTCTACAAGTGGCCTGAAGCGGCGGAGATGATGGGCGGGCAGTTCTGCGGGCATCCGTGGGGAGGCGGCGGGACCTGGGCGGTGAAGATTGACGACCCGGAGCATCCACTTATGGCGCCTTATAAGGGTAAAGGCTTCAAGGTCAATGACGAGATTTATCGCACAAAGCCCCCACTTTATTCACGCGATAAGCAGCGTGTTCTGATGAGTCTTGATATGACCGAAGAGGCCACTAAAAAGCAAGCCGGCCCCGAAGATACCGATATCGGTATAAGCTGGGTCAAAAGCTATGGAAAAGGACGTTTGTTTTATTGTTCGCTGGGTCACAACAACCACCTGACGTGGGACCCGGCGCTACTTGGGCATTATTTGGCCGGCATCCAGTTTGCTCTGGGTGATTTTCCGGTGGACACGAAACCAAAGCCATTGATTAGTGTAGGAAAGGAAACGGAGATGGACGAATTGTTTGAGAAAATTAAAAAGTACGATTATGGTCAAAGCCGAGCGGCGCTGACAGAAGTGTCAGATAAGATTCGTGAGGCACATGGTTCACGGGCGGAACTGATAAAACTTGAGAAAAACCTTGTGGAAGTTTTGCAGTCCGATGCAACCCAGGCCGGTAAGCAGTTTGTCTGCCGGGAGCTGAGCATTATTGGTACCACGCAGTCCGTACCAGCGCTATCTACGATGCTGACCAAACCGGAGATGTCTGATATGGCAAGGTATGCGCTGGAGCGTATGCCCGGTGAAGCTGTCAACGAAGCTTTGCGTGGAGCCCTTTCGAAAACGACTGGTAAGACGCAGGTAGGGATCATTAACACACTGGGTCAGCGTGGTGACAAAAAGGCTGTAGGTGCTATCAGCAAGTTAATTGACAGTTCGGATGCATTGGTAGCAGATGCGGCGGCGGCGGCCCTGGGCCATATTGCAGGTCCTGAAGCCACCAAGGCGCTGGCAGCAGCAAGGAGCAAAGCCAAGGGCAAATTGCGGCTGGTTGTTCTGGATAGTTATTTAAAGTGTGCCGATCAGCTCGCATCCGAAGGTAAGAAATCCGAGGCTTCGGCCATTTACAAGGAACTGACCTCCGAGCCTGCTCCGATTGGTGCCGCCGCACTGCGAGGTATGGTTATCGCAAGGTGAAAAAGGAGTAGATAAATAAAGATGAAGCAGGTGCACAAGAGTATAGAAGCACAAGCGGCAAAAAAACCGGGAATGCTTTTGGCTGTTGTACTTGTCGCTTATGTTGTTATAGGCTGCGCGATGGTATCAGCGTCAGGTTCCGAGGAGCCTGAGAATGAAACTATCGGTATTGTCATCGATGCCCTCAAGGGAAATGATGAGTCGATGCAGTCGATGGCAATATCGCTGATAAGAGATATGCCGGGGGCAGAAGTAACAAGAAATCTGGCCCGTGAGCTGCCGAACCTTTCCGTCAGGGGACAGGTGCAGTTGTTGTCGGCCCTTGCCGATCGCGGTGACCAGGGTGCTCTACCGGCAGTAATCGTCGCTACTTCTTCGAAGGACCAGTCGGTCCAGATCGCAGCTTTGAAAGCATTGGGTCAACTTGGTAATGCTTCAAGCGTTGATTTGTTGGCTGAGAAAGCAGCAGCGGCCGGAGGTGAGGAACAGAAGGCGGCCCGCGAGAGCCTATATCGCCTGCGTGATCCCAATGTTGATGAAGTGATTTTAACGCGGATCCCCAAGGTTGCGGCCCAAATAAAAGTTGAACTGATTAAAAGCTTAGGCGAGCGCAATATAGTAATGGGCGTTGAAGTCTTATTGAAAACCGCACGAGACGAGGATGCAAAGGTCCGGCAGGAATCACTTAAGGTGCTTAAGACCATTGCAGGAGCGAAATACCTGCCGGCATTGGTCGAGCTTCTGGTTGGCGTTCAAAGCACAGCCGATCGAAGAGAGGCCGAGAAGACAGTAACGGCCGTTGCGCATAAAATCAGCGACAAGAACCGGCAGGCAGAGGCGGTACTGGCAAAGCTGCCATCGGTTAAAGAGGAGGGGGTGCGATGCTCTTTGCTTAGGGTGCTCGGCAAGATAGGAGACGACAGCGCTTTGGCGGTTCTTCGTGCAGGTCTAAAGGACAAGAGCGATGCTGTAAAGGATGCGTGCATTCGTGCCCTGGCAGAGTGGCCTACTGCTGCAGCGGCAGCGGACCTGCTGAAAGTGGTTCAGGCCACCGACAATAAATTACACCACGTGCTGGCACTTCGCGGTCATGTTCGTCTGATTGGGCTTGACAGCAATCGTCCTGCCGAAGAGACAATTGGAATGTACAAGCAGGCAATGAGTCTGGCATCGGATATAGGCGAGAAGAAAATGGTGTTGTCGGGTCTGGCAAACATAAAGTCGCTTGCTGCACTTGAGATGGCAGTTGCTTACCTTGAGGACAAGGCTTTGCAGCAGGAGGCGGAAGTTGCCGTGGTGAAAATCGCTGAGGCCACAAGCGGAAGCCACCCTGCAGAAAGTAAAGCTGCACTGCAGAAGGTTATCCAGGCTTCGAAAAATGATTTCCTGCGACAGAAGGCACAGGAAGCGATAAAGCAAATTAAGGAAGAGTAAGAGCGTAAGCTTAAAAGGGTGTTTATATACTGAGAGTGGGTACTCGATTATCATTGATGGTATAACAAGGAGAAAAGATCGTGGTTTTGAATGCAATAAAGAACAATAGAAAATGTCGTTGCGCAAATCTGAAGTCGTATTTAGTTGTGGTGTTGGTTTTGTCTGTGGTCCCGGCCTCTTGCGCCGAGCAGCTGAGAAGGGACTTTGTTCAGGAAACGAAAGCGGAACTTGAGAAGCTCGACCCGTTCATGGGAGACTGGCAGGGCAGTTGGAGGCTGGATGACGGTTCTGATTCAGGCCCTGTAGTAGCACAGGTGATTGCGCTGGGCCAGGGGAAATATCGAGCCAAGTTTCTCAAAGAGTTTGAGGTTCGCGTTCCGGCGATTGCCGTTCTCGAAGGTCAGCTTGAAGAAGGGAAAGTTATTTTTTCCGGTCCCGGCAAATCCGGGGACTTTGAATTTAGTTTGCAGACGGTCCTTGAAAACCAGAAATTTGCCGGTACTTTCCGGGGACAGGACTTTGCCGGCAGCCTGGTGATGGAAAAGGTAATCCGGCTTTCGCCAACATTGGGAGCAAAGCCACCGGCGAAGGCGATTGTACTGTTCAACGGCAAGAACTTTAATGAGTGGAAATATTCGGGAGACAAACCGGGGCCGGTTAAGTGGAAGCTGGTTGATAAAGCGATGGAAGTGACGCCTGGCACCGGTTCGATTGTAAGCAAAAAGAAATTTGCGGATGTCAAGCTGCATTTGGAATTCCGTACACCGTTTATGCCTGATGCGCGTGGTCAGGGACGCGGTAACAGCGGTGTGTATCTACAGGAGCGATATGAAGTTCAGGTGCTTGACAGCTATGGTCTGGAAGGACGGGACAACGAATGCGGTGGAATCTATAGTGTCGCGCAGCCGCTGGTAAATATGTGTTCGCCGCCAATGCAGTGGCAGACGTATGATATCACGTTTCGTGCTGCGCATTTTGATAGCAGCGGAAAGAAGGTCAAAGATGCCCTAATGACGGTAGAGCACAACGGAGTGAAAATACAGAAGGAGGAAAAGGTATCGAAAGCAACAACCGCGGCCCCGGGCGGCAATATTACCAAGCGGGGCGGTATATACCTGCAGGACCACGGCAATCCCGTGCAATACCGTAATATCTGGCTGGTTGAATTGCCTGAAGAGCGTGCTTCGCGTTGAATAATAATCCATAGAAAACATAGATTAATAGAGGCTTGAATATAACTTATTGGAATAATTGTTACTGATTATGGCTTGGGCTTGTATTTTACAAACCGCGGAAGGTAGACAAAATGGAGGCCCTTAAGGGGGTATAGAAGAGCGTTTTTTAAAGGAATACGATATGAGAAACGAAAAGAACAGTACAAAACAAAAAGAAAGAAAGCTGTCTCGGCGTGATTTTATGGGTGGTGCAGCGGCAGTGGCGGCATTTACGATAGTGCCGCGTCATGTGCTGGGAGGCGCCAATAATGTCGCCCCGAGCGGAAAGCTCAATATAGCTGCTATCGGCTCCGGCGGTATGGGAGGAGGTAATATCAATGCCTGCCGCGGTGAGAATATAGTCGCGCTGTGCGATGTGGATGATGAACGGGCGAAGGATACATACAAGAGATTCCCCAACGCCAAGAAGTGGAAAGATTTCCGCGAGATGCTGGACAAGCAGAAGGACATCGACGCAGTGATTGTTGCCACTCCGGACCACACGCATGCCGTAGCTGCAATGGCGGCGATGAGGCGGGGCAAACATGTGTACGTTCAAAAACCACTTACTCGTACCGTCTTTGAGGCCCGTACACTGACCGAAGCAGCCCGCAAGTATAAAGTTGCCACCCAGATGGGCAACCAGGGCCATTCCGGTGAGGGTGTGCGTCTTATATGTGAATGGATATGGGACGGAGCCATCGGTCCTGTTCGTGAAGTGAACGCATGGACGAACAGGCCCATCTGGCCCCAGGGTATCGACCGGCCGGGGGATACTCCAAAAGTTCCGGATACACTCGATTGGGACCTGTGGCTTGGCCCGGCGCCGAATCGGCCGTATCATCCGGCTTACCTTCCGTTTGCATGGCGTGGATGGTGGGATTTCGGATGCGGGGCGTTGGGCGATATGGCCTGTCATTTGCTTGATCCGGTCTTCTCGGCGCTTAAACTTGGCTACCCGGACAGTGTCGAGGCCTGTGCGACCAAGGTGAACAATGAAACATTCCCCTTAGCCTCTATTGTTCGTTACGAATTTCCTGCCCGTGGCGATATGCCTCCGGTCAAGCTGAACTGGTACGACGGCGGTATGAAGCCGCCCCGGCCGGCAGAGCTGGAACCGGGTCTGAGGATGACCAGTGTGACATTCATCGGTGA
>JAOUFU010000196.1 GCA_029858035.1 Phycisphaerae bacterium | reverse complement strand
ATCGCCGATAGCATTTTCTCCGCCGGCCAGCTCAATCAATTCATTTATAAACGTTTTTCTGCCGGCCACACGTAAAGGTTCGGCCTGCACAACCCACAAGACCCTGACTTTATTAGCGGAACCGAGTTTCAATTGCAAATCATTTAGTTGGCTGTTGATTTTTTTTACCAATTGAACGGCATTCGCCTTACAGTCTGTTGCGGTGCCGATTTCTTGGATCGCGGTGAAAAGCTCGTCAATCTTCTCTATCTTTAGAGTCAGAATTCGATAACCCAGCCTTTTTAAGCTGTCTGCAACGGCTTTTTGCTGCTCGAACCACAATGTAACCACTAAGTCCGCCTTACATGCTATTATCGCTTCAGTATTTGGCTGCCAGAAGGTCCCTATCTTTTTCTTATCAGCCGCCTTGAGAGGGTAATCGCAGTCGTTGGATACCGCAATGATTTGTTCATCCAGCTCTAATGCAAAAAGAATTTCAGTCAAATTTGGAGCGAGCGACACTATTCGGTTCGGCTTGTTTGCAATATCTCTGAAATCTCGGCTCGGCTCTCTAAAATTTCTTAATAGTGGGACAAAAACACCAATAAATAAGAACAATCCGAGCCAAATGAGGAGAATAGTGTACCATTCCTTCTTCATTACGTTCTCTTAAACTGCTTTTCCAGGTCGCTTATCGAAAATTTTATCGTAGTGGGCCTGCCGTGAGGACAACGGCTTGCCCTTTCTACTATTTCTCTATCCGCAAGCAGCTGCTCCATTTCGTTGTCACTTAGCTTTTGTCCTGCTTTGATTGCCGCCTTACAGGCAGCCATATTCAGGACCTCATCGAGCAATCTTTCCGCATCAAGGCCCACGTCTTTACGGCAGAGCAAATCGATTAAATCCTGAATAAAATCGAGTGGTGCCGCCTTTGCCAGCAGCGTGGGAAAAGCCTGTATAGCCATTGTCTTCGGACCAAACGGGACAAGCTCGATACCCAATTTTTCAATCAGCTCTGCGTTGGTTTCAAGGGCATCGGCCTGGGATGTGGTGACCTCGAAGCTTTCCGGTATCAGCAGTTTCTGCGATTCGAGTTTGCTTTCCCGTAAACGCCGGCATAAATTCTCATATAAAATGCGTTCATGAAGCGCGTGCTGGTCTATAATGACGAAACCATTGTCATTTTGCGCAACTATAAAGCTGTCGTGTATCTGTAGAAACTTCCTATCATACTGCGGCTTTTCAGCTCCGGTCTCTCGTATACGATGTTCTGATTCATATCCCAGCCCTTGCTTTCCATGTGCAAATTGCCGCTGCGCCGGAACAGGCTTGTGTCTTTTGAAAAATTCAGCCATTGCGTCGGCAATTTTTTGGTTCCTATAGCCCGCTTCAGACGCACCCTGTCTTTCCGTTGGTGGAGTCGTTGAAGCCGGCAACTTCGCATCAATGTCGAGATTCATACCCAAAAGCTTTTCCCGCAGGCACCCGAGGACCTGAGAGTGGACCAGATTGGCATTATAAAAACGCACCTCAATTTTTGTGGGATGCACATTCACATCTACGTCTTCGCAGGGTATGTGAATGAATAAAAATACGACGGGAAATCTGTCCGGGCCCAAGCACCCTCGATACGCCTCCCTGATTGCATGTGAGATAAATTTGTCGCGGATGTATCGGCCATTCAGAAATACATATTGAAATTTGTTATTTGTCCTGGAAATGCCTGGTTTACCCAGCAGAGCGTAAATATCCAATCCTCTCTCATTACTTTTGGTTTCCACGCAATTTTCAGCAATCTCAGATGAAAACAATTCGGCTATTCGTTCGCGAAGGTCTTGACTGCCCGATAACCGATAAAGCTCTTTTCCGTTATGAATCAGCGTCATATCCAGGTTGCGTTTTGCCAGCGAAGTCCGGATGAAGTGCTCGGAGATATGGCCCATTTCGGTATTGGGTGTTTTAAGGAATTTACGTCTTGCGGGTAGTTTATAAAAAAGGTCACGGACCTGAATTGTTGTGCCGTAATCTGCGCTGGCCGGGCTGACGTCACTTTTGTTTCCACAATCTATCTCAACGCAGTTAGCCCCGGCTTCGGTCTTAATTCTGCTCACAGCCCTGACCTGTGCCACCGCGGCAATGCTTGCTAACGCTTCTCCTCTGAATCCAAGTGTCGATATGCCGCGAAGGTCTTTGCTGGTTTTGATTTTGCTCGTGGTGTGCGCTTCAAACGCTGCTGCCAGGTCTTCGGCATCCATCCCGCAGCCGTTATCGGCGACCGAGATTAATTTTCGCCCTCCATCTTCGATAGATACTGTTATTTTTGTCGCACCCGCATCGATACTGTTTTCCAACAGCTCCTTGACCACGCTGGCAGGGCGTTCAATCACCTCGCCGGCGGCAATCATATTAACCATATTCTGGTCAAGTATCTTAATCTGTCCCATAGCTGCCTTATTGTATTCATTTCTTACGAAAAATCCAATAGAAACAATAACCCTGCCATAGTGATGGCGGGAAACAAAACAAAGACCCCACCATAGTGATGGTGGGGCTAACCGGAATTAAATTTTATATCTCAATGCAGCAGCAGTCTTATGCTGGTCATTTCTTCCGGCTGTAGTATGGTAAGGCAAATCATTTGGCTTTGGCTATTTTTAATGCCTGTTTGGCGGAAACGCGGCAGGCCTTGCCATTACGGTTTATAATAACATACTGGCCGAGCAGTGCTTTTCGCTTGAACTCTTCCTGTACCGCTTCCTGTAGACATCTGCCGGCAACCATTGCCATTTTACTTGGTTTTTTTGTATTCATTCGACTGTCCTACAATTCTCTCATATATGCTCTGATTAAAGATACGCAAATCTTTACTACTCTTCTCAAATACAGGAGCATACTTTGGTTTGGAATTGTCATAGCAAATTACTTTATCGCAAAGAGGAATGTAAATTTTTATGAAATTTTGCATTATACGAGGATAGCGGCGGTAGATTGCATCATCAGGAATATTATGTCCGCCATGCTCGACTCGCTCACGAATTCGGCTTTTTGAGAAAGCTGCATCAGGTATCCACAAGAAAAAAAGGACAATCTGCCAGCCGTCTTGTCTGAGTTTTTTCAGCAGATTAATATGGCTTCGGCCTGCCAATGTCGTTTCAAAAGCAAAGTCTACCCGCTTGTCGATATTTGCATATATCTGGCGAAGAAAAATACGACCGGCTTTATATTGAGCCGATAATGAGTCGAAAGGCGAAATACCATAAGCGATAAGGTCGGCATTTACAAAGTTGCGGCAGCCTGCTATTTGCGGCAAATAGCGTAATGCAAATGTGGTTTTTCCTGCACCGTTTGGACCTGCGATAATAAAACAAGTTGGTTTTCGTTTTTTTCCCACCAGATATTATTTCTCAAACAGCGATTGGCCGGTCATTTCCTCGGGCTGAGGCAGTCCCATGACTTCAAGAAAGGTAGGCCCAACGTCTGCTAATATTCCATCTTCCCGCAATTTTGCACCTTTATAGCGGTCGTCAAGAATAATCAACGGAACGTCACCAACGGTATGCGCGGTATGAGGCTGGTTCTTTTCCTTGTCCCACATTCTCTCAAAATTGCCGTGGTCAGCAGTGATTAGCGCCACGCCGCCCAGACTTTTGACTTTGTCCAGGACCCTGCCTACGCACTCGTCCACCGCCTCAGCCGCTTTAATCGCCGCTTCTAATATACCGGTATGGCCAACCATGTCCGGGTTGGCAAAATTGACCACTACCACGTCATACTTTTTCGAGTCAAGCCTCTGCAGCACAACGTCGGTGACCTCGTAGGCGCTCATCTCCGGCTTTAAGTCGTACGTTCGAACCCGCGGCGAGGGCACTATCTGCCTGTCTTCGCCTTTGAAGGGCTTTTCAGTGTAATCGTTGAAGAAGAAGGTGACGTGTGCGTATTTTTCGGTCTCGGCGCAGCGAAATTGTTTCAGCCCCGGGGAGCCCCAGTATGCCCCGAGGATATTTTTCATTTTCGGAAGCTTTGGAAACGCGACCGGCGCCGGTAAAGTTGCATCATATTCAGTCAGACACACATAATATATATCCGGTTTGGCTGGCCGGGCAAATTCCTTGAAGTCAGGGCAAATGAATGCACGCGTGATTTCACGGGGCCTGTCACCGCGAAAATTGAAGAATATTACACCGTCGCCGTCCTCGATAGGAGCTATAGGTACTCCATCGCTGTTGATGATACATGTCGGCTCGATAAATTCATCCATCACATCTTTTTCATAACTATTGGCAATCGCTTCTGCTGCGCCGGCGGCTTTGATGCCTTTGCCGGTCCTCAGACATTCGTATGCCTTTTGCACGCGTTCCCATCTGCTGTCGCGGTCCATCGCATAGAATCTGCCCGTTACACTCGCGATTGTGCCCACCCCTATCTGACGGGCTTTTGTTTCGATTTCAGCTATATATCCTGCGCCGCTGTTAGGCGGCGAATCCCGGCCGTCAGTAAATGCGTGGATAAAAACATCTTTTATGTCGTTTCTTTTTGCCAGCTCGAGCAGGCCGTACAAATGGTCCAAAAGCGAGTGTACACCGATGTCACTGCACAGGCCCATAAGGTGCATTTTGCTGTTATTGCTTTTGACGAATTTGACCAGATTCAGAAATTCGGCGTTCTCGAAGAACGAACCATCGCGAATAGCCGTGCTGATTCTCACCGATTCCTGTGGAACAATCCTGCCGGCCCCAAGGTTTTGATGTCCGACTTCACTGTTGCCCATCGTCCCTTCAGGCAGACCGACATATTCACCGTATGTATGGACGAGGCAGTTCGGATACTCGGCCATCAGCATGTCATCTACGGGCGTATTGGCACACCTGACGGCATTATAAGCGTCTTCATCGGGATTCGGATTGTGACCCCAGCCGTCGCGGATAATCATTACGAATGGCTTGTTCTTAAGAGCCGGCTTTCGTTTTGCCATAAAGGACCCTTCAAATACGAAATACAAAAGTTAACTATCCGAACTTTACCTTCTTAGGTATTAAGCCGATATAATATATCGGTGTGTTAATAATGTCAAACATTGAATAATCGCTCGAAAATGAAATCTTTGGGCGGCTAAAAGGTTTTGACACAGACCGTTACTATGGTATAATTATCGCAAATGAAGAATTTCCCTGTCAAGTGTTTGCAAATAGTGCCGGCAGGGTTGTCCTGATATGGTGAAAGGGGATTGTATATGTCTTATCGCGTGAAAATATATATTGGTATATCTATATGCCTGACGGGCCTGGTTTTATCTTTTTCTGCCGGTTGTGAGGAGCAGCAACAGGTTAAAAAGGCGATTGATTTATATCTCGATGGTGTAATGCTCAGGGAGCTCGGCGAGAATGAAATGGCCGTCGAAAAGCTCAACTCGGCTGTAAAATTAAACGATCGTCTTCCGTTGGCTTATTCTATGCTCGGTGACATTTATCAGGAACAAAAGGATTATCCGAAAAGCGCTGCTTCATACGAAAAGGCAACAGAGCTGAATCCCAAGTCTTTCGAAGATTATTTCAATCTTGGCCGGGTTTACAGGATTATGAAAAAACTGGCACTTGCAGTCAAGGCATACAGCAGGGCCTGCCTGCTAAAGCCCGATCATCTTCAGGCACACATCAATACCGCCGAATGCTATTATGAAATCGGGGACTTCAACAAGGCGGTAGTCGTGGCAGGCAGGGCCGGGCAGATCGACCCTAATGCAGGTGAAATCCAGATAATGCTCGGCAATATTTATGAGTCCCAGAAAAAGTATGACCAGGCCATCAGCTCGTATAAACGCGCGCTGGAAATAGACAGTAACAACGCTGTAATTATGACTTCTCTGGCAGTGGTGTATCTTAACACTAATCGCAATGAGCCGGCAAAAGAGCTGTTAATATCAGCGACACAAATACAACCTGATAATGGCACCGCCCACCAGTATCTTGGATATTGTTATCTGCGGCTCGATGAGACGGACAAAGCAACGGAAAGTTACAGCAGGGCGATTGAGATAAATGATAACGATTGGGAGGCACATAGGGGGCTTGGAGTTGCCTATATGATGAAGGTAATTGATAAGAGTAATGAAGATGAGCAGCTAAAGACGGAGCTAAAGGCCAGGGCGGTTAAGCACTGGCGAAAGTCTTTAGGCCTCAGACCCAATCAGCCTAATCGCGAGAGGTTGCTCAAGTTTATACAAATGTATTCAAAGTAGAATCAATAGAGGATCGGCTCAAGATTAACTATGACGGAGATTAAAAAAGAAGAAAGTGCCCGGCCGGGTTCTGGTCGGGCTTTTTTGTCACCAACCGAAAAATCGCCCCGTTGCACACCTTTTTGGCGGGGAATTGAGGTCCCGCCCTTAAAAGCCCAGCTTATCTTCTGGTCTTTAACGGTGTTTGGCCTGGCGCTCGATTTGTGGACTAAAAAGGCGGTATTCGACTTCTTGGAGCATCAGCCGCATAATAGATATTCAATTATAGATGGGGTTGTGCAGTTTGTAAGGACATTAAACGACGGCGCTGCTTTTGGACTATTTTCCGGAAAGCCTTATTTGTTAGGTGCAGCTTCGATTATCGCACTGGTGGCGATCGTTTTGATTTTCCTTTTCAGTGGAACCGGACGAAAATTGGTTCACATTGCTCTTGGGCTTTTCGCTGCCGGTGTTTGCGGAAATTTCTACGACAGGATATTTAATGATGGTATGGTGCGTGACTTCATCGATGTTGTGTACTGGTCGGGCAAACACTGGCCGGCGTTTAATGTCGCAGATGCTTTGCTTTGTGTCGGGGTGGGGTTGATGGTTATTTCATGTATTTTTACTGACAAGTCTCCTCAAGAACATGCTCAGCAACATAAATAGGGGTGTTTGAGGCCGTCCCAAGTGCAATCGCATCGGACGGACGGGAATCAATTTCAATAGTTCGTCCGTCCAGGCTCAGGTATATCTTTGCATAAAATGTATGATTGCGCAGGTCATTTATAACTATCTTTTCTATTTTTGCGCCGAGACCCTCAATTACGCCGCCCAATAAATCGTGTGTCATCGGGCGGGGGGGTTTGATGCCCTTTAGCCGGCGGTCGATTGCAAAAATCTCCACTATCCCGATAACGATGGGGAAGCTGCGGTCCCCGTTACGCTCTTTTAAGACAATAATCTGCTGGTCAGAAGTCTCGTTAATGATTATACGCGACAATTCCATTTCGATATCCATTACGACACCGCCTTTTCTAAATCAGCTCTCCAGCTCCGCCAGGTGTTTTTCAACAACATCTAACTGCCCTGACAGCTCAGCTAACTTTTCTCTTGCCTTTTCGACTACTTCCGGCCTGGCCTTGGTTAGAAAATCATTGTTGGCCAGCTTGGCCTCCGTGGCCTTTTTGGCCCTCTCAACCTGTTGTTTCTTTTTTCCCAGACGCTTAAGTTCTGCTTCAACATCGATAACATCATGTACATAAACTTCCGTTACATCCGCTAATGCTACTGCGGCATTTGGAGGTTTTACTATCGCTGCCCCCGCCTCAAATTCTTTGGTCCCGGCTAAATGTTGGATAAGTTCCGCATTTCGGTTTAGAATGTCAACAGTTTCCTGCCGGGACCTTGCAGATACAACCAACATTTCCTTTGGCGGTATATTTCTATTACTTCTAATATCACGAACAGTCCGAATTACAGACTGAACGGTTTCAAGCTGCTTTTCCGTATCATCATCTAAAAAAGAATCCAGTTTCTTTGGCCATTGAGCTACAACCAGTGCCTGGGCCTGCTCAGTTTCCACTAATCCTTTGAGGTATCGTACAGGTGCGATTTCGTTTAGCTTCTGGAATATTCCCTCGGTTATAAAAGGTATAAATGGATGCAGAAGGCGCAAAACCTGGTCCAGCACAAAGGCCAAAACATTTTGAGCGGTCGGTTTTTGCTGCTCGTCCTGCATTCTCGGTTTTATCCACTCCAGATACCAGTCGCAAAAA